>CAMZKF010000302.1 GCA_947311095.1 uncultured Flavobacteriales bacterium | reverse complement strand
TCTAGCTAACGTAAACCTCAGACATAAAATAAAGTACAAGACCGATTTAAATAAAAATCAACTAGATTTAGGATTTGAATTCTAAAAAAAGGGGGATGGTCAAATCTATCTATTAATTTGATAGTAATAAACTATAGAAATGATGTCTTTAATATTCATTATCCTTAACCTAGTAACTTTATTTATTTTTGCCTCCTTCTTTTTTCTCTTGGAGTTTTGCTAACCTTATTCGAATACCTCTACGTATTAAATACATTCCCCAAACTAGGCCTGTTATTAAAACATAATATATTGCTGCTTCTGCTCCGTCTATAACTATCAAATATATAGTTAATAAGGTTGCTAACACAGCTATTAACAGCCAAAATTTTTCTAATATTACGTGCATTTTATTTTTCTATATTTTCAGGGTTATTTATATTATAATAACTTTCTGTGATTTGGTTTAATTGGTATTTTGTAAACCCTGTATTTGAGGTCAATCCTACGCCTTTAATCACTCCATCAGAAGTAGTAATTGTTACGGGGTCTGGGGTGGTTATGCTATCTTTATTAAAATAAATATGCAACAATTCAGTTTCTAACTTTTCTTCTTTTTTATTTGTAACAACCACACTGTCTTTTACCAAAAGGTATTGAGTTTCAGAAGTCATTTTCCCATATTTAGCAAATAATTGAGACGTTTCAATTCCTAATGAATCGTAAAAGGTAACCAACATTCCTTGAGGGCAAATTAAATTAGAGTTTATTACTCCTTTTTTTTTATTTCCTTTCGTTTTTTTCTTTTCTTCCGTTTTTTTTTCCTCAACAGCTTCTTTATGAAGTAATGGAGCTTCTAATTTTATTTTAGGTTTACCATTATCAGAAAAATAAAGCGTCACATTTTCAGAAACTTCTCCTAAAGGAGTATTATTTTCCATCATTTCATTGACTTCATTCATAGAATTACTACAAGAAAAAAGCACCCCCATAAAGAATATGAAAGTGCTAATATATTTGTATGTTGTTAATGACTTCAAAGAAATAAATTAATCTATTGCTCTAATCGTAGTTGATTCTCCCCAGCATTTTACTTTTACATATTGCCCTACTTTGTATTCGTTTAAAAACAAATCTGCTTTCCCTGCTAGTCTATTTTTCCAAGCATTAACAGTAGAAGAACCGACACATCCTTTTGCTTTATTAGCATAATCTATGGCTAAACAATAGACAAAACTAGCTTCTATTTTAGTACCTCCACAACTTGATGCTGTTTGTGCTATAGCTCTAGCTATAATACCATTTGCTTTACATTTGTCAGTCATTTTACGAGCATAAGAAGCTGCAGATTTATAACTTCCTCTTGACAATTCAATTCCTGCCATTCTTTCGTATAATTTGGCTTTTTCTTCTGGATCATCGGTTAGTGTCAACCCCTCTTCATAAAATGCTTTTGCTGTTTTATAATTCTTATTACTATACCAATAATTTCCGATACTAATTGCTGATTCTGCAGATGGATTTGCTTTATGTAATTTAGAAGCTAAACTAATGTAAAATTCACTAGAGTTACATTTTCTTCCATCAAGCATTTTTACTGCTTTTTTTACTAATTCCATATCTTCGGGATTAGCTTCTACTTTGGGTTTAAACATTTCTTCAAGTTTATCACAACTCGCACAAGGAGCTACTTTTTTATCTAAATCGACTTGAGCATTTACAAAGTAATTTTTCTTTTTCTCGTTATCGGCAAACTGTTTAATATTTACGTCACATATTGCTGAAAGCTTATCATACTCGTCTAATAACAAATCACATTCTCCTTTTTTATTCATTACCATATAATAAGCTGCCGTCATAGTACTTCTAACCCAACTAGATTTAACTTTATTTGCTGGATATTGATATATTCCTTTATTCAATAGTGCGTAAGCATTTTCATACTCTGTTTTTCCTTTATATTTTAATAATGCTATTCCTTTTTCTATTTGAATCTTTTTACAATCTCCAAAATTTTCTGCCCATAAATCATAAATTTTGATTAAAGTATCTGCATAAGCTTGTTTTTTGACAGCGTCTTTTTCTGCTTTAGCTGCTTTTTTGTACATGTATGAACCATGAGAATATAGAATTGGTTTATATTTAGGTGCTGCTTCTTGAGCTTTCCACCAGTATTTCATTGCTTCACTATAATTTTTTTGTTTAAATGGTTCTCCGTATAATGAGATATACATTTTCCCTTTTTCTTCATCTGCTCCATAATCTGCTATTGCAGGTTTATTACACTCTTGTCCAAAAGTTAATCCAGCTAAAAACAAGGTAAATATTGCTATTAAATTTTTCATCTTCTTTGTTTATTATTACTTATTAATCATATTTTCGTTTTCTAAACCACCTATCGTAACTTGAAGGAACTAGAGAAAATCCTAAATACATTTTAAAATATTTATCTTCTATTAAGTTATTGCTTGTTGTCCCTAATTTTCCTAAATTAAATCCAAAGTCTAACGAGGAAAAAGATCTAGAACTTAGTAACGGTGCTGATATACCAAAACTTATGCCATATTCTTTTATTAAGGTATTATTTAAGCTAAGATTTGTTTTACTAGTTGAAATTCCTAAGCGATAAGTTGATTTTTGAAAAATAGAACGATTTTTACTATTCCAATCTTTCATATTTGTTGGGGTGTAACTCATTCCTAAAGCCATTTTTGAAGAAGCTTTCATGCTTAATGGTGTCTTATCTACTCCTTCATATATTTCTTTATAATTATTCCAAGATTTTTGAGTAAATTGAGCAGAAACAATTAGTTTTTTATTTAAAACTAAAGCTGCTCCTATTTTTATCCCTCCTGGAATTGTTATTTTTCCTTTTTCATTATCCTTTACATCAATGGTATCTTTAGCTGTTTCAATTCCATATTTATTTTTTTTAAAATTATAAGCATAAAAATCTTTTGTTATCCCGATATTATTTCCCAAATCATAATCTATTCCAAATAGAGCTTTCACATTCTTATTTAAAGCTTGTTCGTAATGAACTCCTATATCAAAATTAACACCACTTAATGTTTTTAGATTTTCTATTTTAGAGCTATAATAATTAGAGTTGTCATATATAACGCTTCTGGTGTTTTGAATTGTTCCAAATAAATAACTGGCATTAAATCCGACTGATAATTTAACCGAATCGCCTTTATTTATAAAATCTCTCCCCATTCCTACAAAAAGTTTATTAACCCCTCCTTGTCCTTTATAGTTGTATCGTACCGAATCAGCCTCTATAACATTATATGAATTAATGTCGTACCCTACTGTGGAATAAGGCATTAATCCGAATGCTATACCTGTTTTTGTTCCAATAGGCAAACCTAAAGAAAAATTACGGAGTCCTGCATTTTTTTGATTTAAACTAGATGTTTTTGTTTTTAATGTCTGAAACTTTCCTGAAATACCAACATCAAAAATTGGTTTATATTTAATCAAAGAACTATACGAAGCTGGGTTTGAAAGATTTAAATGATTAAATTCAGATAACGCTACAGAAGCATTTGCCATTCCAAAATAAGTAGCTGTTGAAATTTCTGCTATTTCGCCTAATCCATACCTAGTATATGGAGAACTATTTAATTTTTGTGCTATTGAAAATTGGCTACTAAAAGCAAAAATCAAAAGAATTACTATTTTATTTAATCTATACATTATAATCTAATATTACTTTTAACCCTTTTAGTGTAAGCAACGGGTCTGCAAATATGCTACTTTTTTGTGATAATTCCTTGTTTTTGAAATAAGATAAATCGCCTCCTGTTAAAAATACATTTATTTCGTCATGATTGAGTTCATATTGCTGTATGAAATATTTAATTTCTGACAACATTCCTTGGTAAGCTCCTACCATCATAGATGTTTTTGTATCGACACCTATAAGCGTATTTATTTTTTCTTTATCTACCAACGGTAAATTATCAGTAAAAGTATGCAGTGCTTTATATCGCATTGATAACCCCATCGATATACTACCTCCTAAAAATTCATTTTGTTTATTTATGAAATCTATTTTAAGACATGTTCCTACATCTATAATAAGGCTACTTTGATTTGGGCAATCATGAAAAACGGCAACAGCATTAGCTAACCTATCGTTCCCCAATGTTTTAGGCGTTAAATATTTATTTGAAATCGGAATTTTTGTTTCAGCTGTCAATACAACTACATTTGAAAACAAGTCTGCTATTTTATTTGTAAAATCTTTTTTCCGAACTGAACTTATTATTGTAGGTACATCTCGTTTTGTTTTTACTGATACTATAAAATCGGAATCTAAATCAAATCGTTTTAATTGTTGAAACACTCCATCTAAACAAATAATTGTTTTAATAGAGGTATTACCTATATCAATTATTAATTGTTTCATTTAAATAAAATGTAACATTGATTTTCTATAATTGAATAATTTCGTTTTCACTATTAACAAAATTATATTGCAATAAATTATAATCCGTAACTCCTGTCACAGGAATCCATTTTTTATAATTCAAGAACCACACTCTTTGAATACTTTTAAAACCTTTTTTTATATAAGCTTCAATAAACGGATGAACATTTAAGGCTAAATCTCCGCCTTTATACTCTTCCATATAAAATCTTAAGCTGTTTTCTATTTCATCAATAATAAGAATCGAAGATTCTACTTCTCCAGACCCTTTACATACGGGGCAAGATTCCGAGGTTTTAATATCTGTAACAGGTCTTACTCTTTGCCTTGTCATTTCTATTACACCGAAACGAGTTGGAGGAATTATATTATGTTTTGCTCTATCACCTTTCATTGCAGCTTTCATCGTATCGAATAATTTTTGATTATTCTCTCGCTTGTGCATATCAATAAAATCAATAGCAATAATACCTCCCATATCTCTTAACCTAAGTATCCTAGCTATTTCGTGGGCAACTTCAATATTGGTTTCAAATGCATTTTGTTCTTGATTTTGAGCCGACGATTTTCTATTTCCAGAATTAACATCAATTACATGCATCGCTTCAGTGTGCTCAATAATTAAATAAGCGCCTGATTTTAGCATTACTTTTTTACCAAAAGATGCTTTTATTTGCTTTACAATGCCTAATTGCTCATAAATAGGGATTTTCCCTTTGTATAAATTTACAATATCTACTTTTTCAGGTGCTATTGTACTTACATAAGTCTTTACCTCTTCGTACAATTTTTCGTCATCTACTTGAATACTCGTAAATTCTTCTGTCAATATATCTCTCAATACTGTTGATGTTCGATTCATTTCTCCAAGAACTCTTTTTACTGGAGCTGCTTTTCTCAATGCCTTAAACATGATTTCCCATTTAGACATCAAATCACTCATGTCTTGATCCAAATCTGCAACCTTTTTATCTTGAGCAACAGTTCTAATTATTACTCCGAAATTTTTGGGTTTTATGCTAGAAATCAACCTTTTCAATCGTTCTTTTTCAGCGGTATCTTTTATTTTTTGGGAAATCGAAATTTTGTCAGAAAAAGGCACTAAAACAATGTACCTGCCAGCCAAAGTAACTTCCGCACTTAAGCGAGGTCCTTTAGTTGAAATAGGCTCTTTAGCTACTTGAACGACTATTAATTGATTAGAGGAAATTACATCTGTAATTTTACCATGCTTATCAATATCTTCTTCTTTCTTATTGTAAGAGAGATTCGATGTTTTTTGCGTTCCTTTTATAGTGTCTCCGAAATATTTTTTCATTGACAAATACTGAGGACCTAAATCCAAGTAATGTAAGAACGCATCTTTTTCATACCCCACATCAACAAACGCAGCATTTAGACTAGGCACAACCTTTCGGACTTTACCTAAATAAATATCTCCTACACAAAAGTCGTTATTATGCTTTTCTTTATGAAGTTCTATTAACTTCTTATCTTTTAAAAGCGCAATATCGACCTCTGTAGCTTTGGAATTAATAACTAATTCGAAACTCACGTTTATTGCTGTTTATAAATATAAATAAATACGCACTTTATCAGAAACAATAAAGCACAGAATAACAAGTCAAGTAAATACTCAACTTGTTATTCTCTTAATAATAAATCTTAATATATACTAATTATATATTATTTCTTTTTCTTATGACGATTTTTTCTCAAACGTTTTTTACGTTTATGAGTTGCTATCTTATGTCTTTTTCTTTTTTTACCACTTGGCATAATGCTATTTTTTTATCTGTTATTAATTCTATTTTACTTTCACTTTAGATTTCACTCCTTCTACAAATGTTTTCGCAGGTTTGAATGAAGGAATATTATGTGCAGGTATTATAATTGTAGTATTTTTAGATATGTTTCGACCTGTTTTTTCAGCTCGTTCCTTCACTACAAAACTACCAAACCCTCTTAAATATACATTCTCTCCTGTTTCTAAAGCATCTTTTATCTCATTCATAAAAGCTTCTACTGTAGCTTGTACAGCAATCTTTTCTACCCCCGTCTTATCTGCAATATTTGCTATGATGTCTGCTTTTGTCATCTCTCTCTATTTGTTATATTCAATTTCCTTTGTTTATCTTTGGGTGTGCAAAGGTAATTTATTTTTGTTAAGAATAAACTAAAAGTTGTTTTTTTTTATTTTTGATTAATCTAATCTTAAATTTGCACTTCAAAGATAAGGAAAAAAAATTAATAAACACATTATGAATTTCGGCTTTAAAATAATTAATTGGTATTCAGAAAACAAAAGAGATTTGCCTTGGAGAAATTCTAGCGACCCTTATTTTATTTGGCTTTCTGAAGTACTACTACAACAAACTAGAGTTGATCAAGGGATTGGATATTATTTACGTTTCATTAACAAATTCCCTACTGTTCTAGCCTTAGCTAATTCTTCGGAAGAAGAGGTTTTAAAACTATGGCAAGGTTTAGGTTATTATTCTAGAGCTAGAAACCTCCATTTTGCAGCAAATCAAGTAATCAATGAGTTTAACGGTGAATTTCCTACTCAATACAAAGAAATTATAAAACTTAAAGGAGTTGGAGAATACACTGCTGCTGCTATCTCGTCTATTTGTTTTGAAGAATCTGTGGCTGTTATAGACGGTAATGTATTTCGTGTACTTGCTCGTTTTTTAGCTATTGACCCCCCTATTGATTCTACTTTGGGTAAAAAAGAATTTAAAAAAATTGCAAACGAACTAATAAAAACACACCTTCCTAGTGTTTACAACCAAGGAATTATGGAATTAGGAGCTTTAGTATGCACCCCTAAATTACCCGATTGCGAAAATTGTCCAATCAATAATTCTTGTATATCTTTTTCTCAAAATTCTTTTTTAAATTACCCTGTAAAGTCAAAAAAAACAAAACAGAGAAAACGTTATTTCAATTTTATTATTATAAACCACTTCGATAAATATTACATTCAAAAAAGAGTAGGAAAAGACATTTGGCAAAACATGTATCAATTTCCTTTAATTGAAACAAATTCAGAAATGATTGAATGGAATAAAGCGTTTGAAAACATTTCAATCGACTACATTAGCGAAACGATAAAGCACATTTTATCTCATCAAATTATATATGCTAAGTTTTGGTTTGCTAAAACAAACACTCTTGATTTTAAAGCCGCTTCCAATTGGGAATTGTTAGAGTTAGATGAACTAAAAGAAAAACCGCTTCCTAAATTGATTGAAAATATATTTTATGAATATCCTCAACTATCTACCAAATAGGAGCTTCTAAAAACGTTCCTATCTAATCTTTTTTCTACCTTTTATAATCCAATATTGTCCTGCTATATAAAGTAACATTATAAGAGCAGATGCGTAAGGTAATTTTCCGTTATATAAAAACTTATCTAAAGCTATAAAAGTATCTGATATCATAAATAAAAATACTCCTAATAGTGTAATCAAATAGTTGTTGAGCAAAACAGAATTATAACGAAAGACTGCCAACATTCCCATCAGTGATACTACTGAAGCATAAACAAGTACTGGAATCGTAAATTCTCCCAGCGCTGGAAATATGAAATAAAACAACGTTCCAAATCCTAAAAGAAAAAACAATATTACAGGAGCCTTATATTTACTAGGAAATCCCCCATCTTTTTTATCCTTATAAAACGTATATACGTAAGCGCTCTGTGTCACAAGAAAAGAACCCAATCCTAACAAAAAATAAATTTCGCTTTGCTGTGTAAACAAAAGAAATGTATCTCCAAGAAAAGAAAAAAACAGCGCCAACAAGATTGACTTCTCCTTATTCAATGTTTGAAAATAATAGAACGTTAAAAGAGTCGGCATCAACAACGGTTTAAAAACAAAAGTTAGCACGTTATTTTGCTCCAATTCTCCTATAATTTCAAATAAAGAAAATAAAATATAAAGGATTATTGCTATTTGCTTTTTTTCTAGCGTCATAAAATATTATGTTATATTATTTGCAGCTATCCAAGCACCTGTCCATGCTGCCTGAAAATTAAACCCTCCTGTAAGTGCGTCTATATTTAACATTTCGCCTACAATGTATAGGTTTGGATATTTTTTAGTTGAAAACTTTGTGAAATCTATTTCTTTTAAATCAACTCCTCCACAAGAAACAAACTCTTCTTTATTGGTTGATTTTCCATTAACTTGAATTTGAGAGTTTTTAATTGCTTCCTGTAAGCGATTCAAATCTTTTTTTCCTATTTCTGCCCACGTTTTATCTTTCGATATTTTTGAAAATTCAGTAAGTGAAACCCATAATCTTTTTGGTAAATCAAATAAATTGGTATTAACTATTGCTTTTTTGGGGTGTTGTTCTCTCATGTCTAAAAAACCTTCCTTTATATCTTCTACATCGTAGTTTTTATTCCAATCTATTTGAACATTAAATTTATAATCTAACTCATGTAGTTCTCTTGCCGAAATCGCAGACAACTTAAGTATTGCAGGACCGCTAACCCCCCAATGTGTTACCAAAAGAGCCCCTGATTCTTTAAATTTTGTTTTACTTATTTTCACTTCTGTTGTTTGAGCGACTAAACCTGCGAGTCCTCTAAATCGAATGTCTTTAGTATTAAATGTAAATAACGAAGGTATATTTTCAATTGTTTTCAATCCAAGTTTACTAAGAGATTTTAGTATTTTAGGACTATTTCCTCCCGTTGCTAAAAGTAGATTTTTAGCTAAAAAATTAGACACTAGCGTTTTTACCTCCCAATAATTATTAACTTCACAAAAAGAAGTTACAGTTTGTTGTTTTAAAACCTCTATTCCTAATTTTTGAGCTTCCTTCTCAAAACAATCTATTATACTCTGAGAATCATTTGAGCTAGGAAAAACACGATTATCTTCCTCGATTTTAAGTGACACGCCTCGATTTTCAAACCATTCCATTGTATCTCCCGTCATAAATTGATGAAATGGTCCCATCAATTCTCTTTTTCCTCTAGGATAGTATTTAACTAACTCTTTTGGTTCAAAACAAGCATTGGTAACATTGCATCTTCCTCCTCCAGAAATTCTGACCTTAGCTAAGGTTTGTTTTGATTTCTCTAAAATTACAACTTTTTTATTCGGATTATTTGTTGCGTAATTTATTGCTGAAAAATAACCTCCTGCTCCCCCTCCCACTACGAGCAAATCAATTTGACTCATTATTTTCGTTTTATTTTTAACTCTCCTCCCAACACTTGCATTACATAAACTTTGTGACTATTAACGTCAACGGTAACAGCTATTGCATGATCTTTAAATTCTTTTCCAATTATATTTTTATAATGCCCTTTAGATTTTCTCCAAATATTATTTACCAAATCATTGGCTATATCTTCCAACGTTTCATTGATGTAAATTTCTCCTTTTTCTGTTTTAAGCTCTTTCCCATATTTAGTCATCGCTAAATTTTCCCCTATTAATTTTTCTTTATAACCAGCCGATCTAGCTCTCCTTATTGGTGTTTTAGAAGCTTTTACATCCTGAAAATGCACTACTTTACCTGTTTTCTTAACCCAAATTAAATGATGCTTTGCTGAATGCTTTAAACTATCGTGATGAATCAATGGAGTTCTTTTTTTACTAGCTCTAATACTGTCTATTTTACGAACAATAATACCCTCTAAATTTTCAATGTCTTGATTGATTGTTTCTTCGGTAAAAAGTTGCTTTTCTTGACTAAAAATTGAAATTAGTAAGAAGAAAAAAATGATGAATGAGAAATATTTTTTCATACAAAAAAAATTAAAATAGTTAAATTTAAAAATTATGATAATCCACTTATAACACCTTTATTATCAATATCCATGCCTTCCGATGCTGGAACTGATGGTAATCCAGGCATTCGCATCATATTTCCTAAAATAGGGATTATAAAACCTGCTCCAACGGCATATTCAAATTCTCGAACAGTGACTGTAAAATCCTTGGGTCTCCCCAATAAAGAAGCGTCATCAGAAAACGACTTTTGGGTTTTTGCCATACAAATAGGTAAATTATTTAAACCTAACTGCGCAATAGATTTTAAATCTTTTTCTGCTTTTTTAGAATAAATAACCTCCGCTGCTCCGTATATTTTCTGAGCAATAGTTGCTATTTTTTCTTTTACAGGTAAATCCCAATCGTAAAGCGGTTTAAATTTATTCTCTCCTTTTTCAACTTCTGAAACCAGTATTTTCGCTAATTCTACTGTTCCTTCTCCTCCTTTTTTCCACCCATCTGATTTTACAGCTTGTACATTAAGCGATTTACATTTTTCAATAATAAATTGAACTTCTTCATTGCTGTCGCTAGGGAAAGAGTTAATTGCTACAATTGGAATAATTCCAAATTGCTTCATATTCTCAATATGTTTTTCCAAATTATCAAATCCTTTTTCAACTCTTTCAAGGCTAGGTGTATTATATTCTTCTTTTTTAGCTTCTCCATGGTGTCTCAATGCTCTAACAGTTGCAACTAAAATAATTGCTTTAGGTTTTAAACCTCCTGAAACACATTTGATATTCAGAAACTTTTCAGCTCCTAAATCAGCTCCAAATCCTGCTTCTGTAACTGTATATTTAGCTAAAGACATTCCCATTTTCGTAGCCAATATAGTATTTGTTCCTTGTGCTATATTTGCAAAAGGACCCCCATGAATAATCGCAGGGTTCCCCTCTAATGTTTGAACTAAATTGGGTTTGATAGCATCCTTTAATAGAATAGCCATTGCATTTTCTGCTTTTAAATCTCGTGCAAAAATTGGTTTTTTATCAAAAGTAAATCCTATAAAAATGTTTCCCAATCGTTTTTTTAAATCTTCAAAATCTTTCGCCATGCAAAGTATAGCCATAACCTCCGATGCTGGTGTAATATTAAATCCGTCTTCCCTAGGTATTCCATTAGTTACTCCTCCAAGACCAATTGTTATATTCCTTAAAGCTCTGTCATTCATATCCATTACTCGTTTCCATACAATTGTTCTAGGATCAATCCCTAAATTACGTGTTTTGCTTTGAATGTTATTGTCTATCAATGCTGCCAATAAATTATTTGCTTTTTCAATTGCCGAAAAATCTCCTGTAAAATGAAGGTTAATATCTTCCATTGGTACTACTTGAGAATATCCTCCTCCTGCTGCACCTCCCTTAATTCCAAATACAGGACCTAAAGATGGCTCTCTTAAAACAACAACTGCTTGTGTTCCTATTCTATTCAAGCCTTCAACAACTCCAATAGAAACTGTAGTCTTTCCTTCTCCTGCTGGCGTAGGTGTTAATGCTGTTACCAGAACTAAATTGTTTTGATTAACTAACTTCTCATCGATTAAATTCAAAGGTAATTTAGCTTTATATTTACCATACATTTCCAAATCATCTTCAGCTACATCTAACTTTTTTGCAATATAAGATATATGTTTCATCTCATTATTTTGAGCAATTTCAATATCCGTTTTAAAAACTTCCATAGTTCTATTTTTTATTCCTCAAATATAGATATATCGGCTTAGATTAGGAATAATAGATTTCAATAATAAGAAAGAGTTGTAAACAACAAAATTAAATTTCAAATAAAATTTCTTTAAAACTAAAATATTCTATAGAATTATTTATCTCAACTTCTAGCAAACCATTGTTTTTTACATTTTTTATTTTTCCTATAACTCTCTGACTTCTCACTCTATAAATAGCTCGTTTATCATAATTCATTAACGACCGCAAATAAAGGTTCTCTACCTTATAAAAATCATTTCGTTTTAATGCTAAATACAACTTTTCAAACTCAACAAGAACTTTTTTTAAAATATCTTTTACTAAATATTCTTTTTCAGTTTTAAGCTTTAAACTTGTAGCAATAATAGACTCAAAATAAGTTTGGTTTATATTTAGTCCGAGTCCAATTACAGATTGATAAATAGAAACTCCTCTAAATTGATTTTCAATTAATATACCTCCTATCTTTTCTTTATTCACATAAATATCATTAGGCCATTTAATTTCAACCAATGAATCAATACATATGCTAGAAACTACTTTTTGAACAGCTATCGCAATAATTTTACTAATTAAAAAATAATTTGAGGGAGATAAGAATGATGGTTTAATAAAAATAGAACACATTAAATTCTCTCCTGGATTAGAAATCCATTCCGAATTTCTTTGACCTCTTCCATTCAGCTGACAATGAGAAAAAATAACAGTACCTTCATAAATATTATTTTGCTTAGATAGATTAATTAAATAATCATTGGTTGAATCTACAACATCTAATTCTATTATATTATTTCCAAAGACTAACATATCTAAATGTAATTAGGGCATACTCTGTGCTGAACTCGTTTAAATGGAGTTTTATTTACAATATAAATAATAGCAAATTCAAAACTCCCTCGTTTTCTACTAGCTGGAACTAGTGAAGACGTATTAATATCATAACTTACACCAACTTTAAAATTATCATAATCCATTCCCATTGTAAGAAAACCAGCGTCTTTATTTCGATAAAACAAACCAAACCAAACTGTCCTATAAATGCCTATAAAATCTGTAAGTATATATTTAATAGAACCTCCAAAATTAAATTCAGAGAACTTACCTTGTCGCATATATAGTAAACTAGGCAAAACATTAAATTTATTACCTACAATCCATTCAGCATTAGAATGAAAAACAATTCTTCTATTCAACTTTGAAGCTGACTCGTTATTAAAACTAATTTGAGGTTTTGAAATATTAAACAATGCTAAACCAGCTGTAATATCTTTTCTTTTATCAAAATGTTTAGAATATGCACCTCCAAAATTTAAATTTAAATATGTTTTAGTAAATCTATTAAAATTTTCTTGGGTAGGAAGGTTTGCATTATAAGAATATCCGTCATATTGAGCATCGAAAAACAAGGGGTCGTATGCTATCTTTTTATTGGTAAATCCTGTCTGCATCCCAATCGAAAGATTTTGAGTTGAGTCATTATTAATAGCAAATGAATAAGCTCCTGAAACATTTATTTGTAACGTTTTAAAATGAGAATCTCCTGCTTTATCATGGTTAATTTGAATACCTCCTGAAATTTTCTTATTAGATAATAAATTCTTAAAATCCCCTCCTAAGCTAAAAGTATTGTAAGGTACAGAAACAGAAGCCCATTGAGTTCTATAATTACTTATAAAACGATAATCACCTACAAACTTACCTGTCATTGCAGGGTTAAGGTTAATAGGAGATAAATCATACTGAGAAAAATGAATATCTTGAGCTTGAGAATAATCACTAGCTAATAAAGTCAACACTATAATTAACTTAAATGAATACAAAATAAATCCCTCTTTTTTTTTAGCAGTTGATGAAATAAATATATTTATACGACTTAAAAACCTCATTAAAAGTAAATTTACATATAAAAAATAGATTATACCAATTTCCAATTAAAATAACTCTAATAAATTGTTTGCTAGCTCTCTACCTTTATTCTAATTATCGCTCTTAGTTGGTTATCGTTTTCAAGCACTAGCTATTCAGGCAAAAAAAAGGGCAAAAAAAAAGTCTTTACTATTTCTAGTAAAGACTTTTAAAAAACCGGCAACGACATACTCTCCCAGATTTCACTCTAGTACCATCTGCGCAAATGGGCTTAACTTCTCTGTTCGGAATGGGAAGAGGTGGACTCCATTGCAATAGTCACCGAAAACTTTTAATATCATAACATATTGAAAAAATAGAAACACTATAACTAAAAACATAATCAGTTGCTATGTTTATCAGATTCGATTTGAGATAAACTGCTCTTAAGTAAAGCTTACGGGTAATTAGTACTACTCGGCTTTGTCATTACTGACTTTACACCTGTAGCCTATCAACGTCATAGTCTTTAACGTCCCTTAAAAGATATCTCATCTTGAGAAGAGTTTCGTGCTTAGATGCTTTCAGCGCTTATCTCAACCACACATAGCTACCCTGCGATGCAACTGGCGTCACAACAGGTACACCAGCGGTGTGTCCATCCCGGTCCTCTCGTACTAGGGACAGGTTCTCTCAAATATCTAACGCCCACAACAGATAGGGACCGAACTGTCTCGCGACGTTCTGAACCCAGCTCGCGTGCCACTTTAATGGGCGAACAGCCCAACCCTTGGGACCTTCTCCAGCCCCAGGATGTGACGAGCCGACATCGAGG
>CAMZKF010000301.1 GCA_947311095.1 uncultured Flavobacteriales bacterium | reverse complement strand
CAATTGTCCCGCTATAAAACCTGTTCCATCAATGGTTATTGTTTTGGTGTTGGCTAATGTTCCCGAGCCTAAATTTTGACCAAACGTAACTCCATCGCTATTAGCATTAGACGAAGAAAGTATAATATTTCCATTATAATCATTATGACTGTCCACTCCTAGATTACAATATACTAATGAATTAGAGGCCGAAGAGCTATTTAAAATAGTTAAATCATTATTAAAAGTCACATCACCACTATTTCCTAAAAACACACGATGAGAATAGCCTGAACCTGCATTTTTAACAGGAGTTGTTCCTGTAATTGTAGCAGAAGAGGTAGAAGCATAAGCTAAATAAACTTGTGAATTAGTAGCATTTCCTATTAATCCATTTTCAATCACTAAATTACCTCCTATAGACAAAGCTCCATCATCTGCTAAATAAATATTTTGACTGTTTGAATTTCCTTTATTAATCACAGTAACATTTCCAGAAACATTTAAACTACTTGTTCCATTTGCAACATAAACAGACACATTATTTGCTGAATTTTGAGTTATGGTTAAGTTACCATCGATGGTATTTCCCAAAGAACTATTCCCTAAATAAATAGTACTTGTTCCTGTATTAATTACAGCTACATTTCCATTAAAAGTATCAGGGTTTGTGTTTCCGAACATAATATAACCTGTTCCACTATTTTTTATGGTACAATTCCCAACAAATGTATTGCTTCCTGCTCCTGTTTCTGAAGAAGCTCCTGTTTTTTCAAAACTAGACACCCCATTAAAAGTTGAACTTCTAATATCTATTCTCGGAGCTGTAAAATTAACATCACCATCGAAACTACTATTCTCAAAGTACATTCTAGCAGTACCTGTTAGCGTTAACGTTTGGTTTGTAGCCCCTGTTTGTGTGAAATTTCTTAATTGCAAATCACTCTTTGTAAATCCGTTAGTTCCTACACCAATTGTTTTTGTACTAGCTAAAATGGTAGTCCCTCCATTTTCTCCAAACCAAATTCCTCCACCTGTATTACTAACCGTAAGATTTCCGTTTATTTGAGTTCCTACACTACTATAACCTACTCTAATACGACTAGTACTTGTGTTTATTAACTCTAAGTTCCCGTTAAAAACATCTGGACTGGTTCTTCCTAGCAATAAATAACCTGTTCCCGAATTGGTTAATTTTACATTTGCATTAAATGTACAGCCTCCTTGACCATATCCAGATCCAGAGGAGTTATTCTCTACATCAACCACAGCATTAAAAGTTCCTCCACTAAAGTGAATCGTTTTAGCACTTCCTGTAATTTTAGCATTGAATGTTGTTCCTCTAAAGTCTATTGTACCCGAAGAATTTAAAGCGACAGAAGATGTCCCAGGTGTGTCGCTTATTGTTCCGTCTTCAAATAATGAAGTTGCACTTCCGTTTAGCGTAAATGAAAACCCTAACAAATCTATTGTACCTGTATAGCCTGTTAGCATTCGTATATTTTGAATACTTACATTTACATCTACATTACAATTGCTTGTAAAATTATTTGTAAAAATAGCTGTTTGAGTTCCTGTTGGCGCTCCTCCTCCATCAGGAGTTCCTGCTGCCGCTGACGACCAACTGTTACTATTCCAATTTGCTGTTGCTCCAGCGACCCAGTATCTATTTTGAGAAAAAACAAAAAAAGGTATAAATAACACAGTTAAAAACAAGTAAACATTCTTCATAATATTCAATTTTACACTTTAATAATCAACAACATAGAAATAGTCAAGCTATATAATATGTAAGTTAAACTAAATTAGTTCTTTTATTTTAATTACGCTGTTTTTTAACAAAAATTTAAAACTATTTTTATGTTCGTATGATTATATGATTAGTTTCTCAACTGTTTTTCTATCAACGCTAATTCCATTAAACTTAAATAAAATTAAAAATTAGCTAAAAAATCTTTTTCTTGTTTACTTAAAGCTTCGTAACCTCCTGCTTTTATTTTATCTAAAATAGCGTCTAATTTCTGTTGATTCTTTTGTTTTTCGGCATTATATTCATAATCATTTCTTGGAGGTTTTTGATTCTTTTTTGTAGAAGTATTACGATAAGAAACTTTCATTTTAGGTTTTTTCTTAGTTAATGAAATAAGCTTGTAAATTAGATTATCGAACCAAATGCTAACGTCTTTTCCATTCTTATAATTATTACCAACATAAAAGCCCCAAGCAGCTCCTCCCAAATGGGCAAAATGAGCAACTCCGTCAAGACTTCCCAAGTTAAAAACATCTAAGGCAACATAAACAATAGCTAAAATGTAAAGTTTAACATTAAAAATTCCAAATAACGCCATTTCTAAATTAGGTCGATAAGCCGCTGCTCCTACAAATAAAGCCATTACAGCTGCTGATGCTCCAACTAAAGTCGAAGAACCATTATGAATCAATAAAGGAAAAATATTTTGAGTAATCAAATATAAAACAGCCCCAGAAAAACCTCCAATGATATAAGTACTCAAGACTCTTTTAGCACCTAAAAACTGTTCAAATATTCCCCCTATAAAAAACAAGACAATCATATTGAACAACAAATGGCTAAAACTTGCATGAATAAACATGTAAGTTAAAATGGACCATGGTTTTGTTAAATTTCCTAAGATATTAGAATCAAAAGAAAACCAAGTTGACAAACCTAAGGTTGGAACTTGCATTAATTCTAAAAAAACATCTAAAATATTGAGTCCAACAAATACGGCTATGTTTATAAAAATTAATTTTAAAAACATACCTCCTCTTGGTACATTGTTTTTATATTTTCTACAATATCATTCATCTTAATAAAAATTACGTTTATCTTTTTGCCAAAATAGAACTAAAAGAATACCAACTAAAGCTCCTCCTAAATGGGCAAAATGAGCCACATTATCAAAAGGATTGTTTTGAAACCCTAAATACAATTCTAGGGCAATATAGCCTATAACTAAAAATTTAGCTTTTATAGGAATTGGAGGAAAAAGTAACATTAATTCGGTATTTGGAAACAGGTAACCAAAGGCTACTAAAATTCCGAAAACAGCCCCTGATGCTCCAAGAACAGGAACATTACGCATAGCGTTTAATTGCCCCATTAACGGATCGGTGTAGTTTTTATGCTCTGCCCACAATGCTGAACCATTATTTATAACATAAGCTACTGATTCGGAATCCATAGACTCGATTAAACTGTTCATTCTTAAATAAACAACTAATGAATGAAGCAATGCAGCCCCTATTGCTGTGGATAAATAATAAAACAAAAACTTTTTCTCTCCCCACACTCGTTCCAATTGAGTACCAAACATAACTAAAGCAAACATATTGAATAAAATATGAAAAATGGAATCTTTGCTGTGCATAAAAAAGTGAGTTGCCAATTGCCAAGGTCTAAAATTAGGAGTTCCAATAGGATACAAAGCCATGCCGTCCATAACCTGAGGAATGGTAAATTCGGCTAAATAAAAAAGCACATTAAGAATCAATAAATTCTTAACAACTGGGGTCATATTTCTAAATATTTGATCTAGCATTATTTTCTTTTTTCAAAACGTTGATCCAACTCTTCTTCTTCCATTTTTATAATTACAGGTTTTCCTGACGGGCTATAATCGGGAGATTGGCAGGCGAATAACTCGTTAAATAAATGTTCCATTTCTTCTTCTTCCATTTTTCGACCACTTTTTATCCCTGCACTATTAGCCATAAACATAGCTATTTTTTGCTGATAATTAGTCGCTGTTTGGTTGGTCGAATGTTTTAATCCTTCCAACAATCGTTCTATTATTTCTTCCGCTTTACTTTCCGACACTCCAATAGGCAAACCATTTATTACAAGCGTATTTTGCCCAAAAATTGAGATATCAAATCCTACTTTATTTACTTCTTCCAAAACATCACTTACCAATGCAAAATCGCCAGCGTTTAACTCTATTTGTTGTGGAAACAATAGTTTTTGAGTTTCTATTTTTCGCTCTTCAATTTTACTTAAAAACTGCTCAAACAAAACCCTTTGATGCGCTCTTTGTTGATCTATTATTAATAATCCAGAACGCACTTGAGTCAAAATATATTTATTGTGCAATTGATAAAACTTTTGCTTTGTTTCGACAATAGAATCTTCTGTCCAATTTTGTTCCAAGTCTTTAGATTCGGTAAAAATGTCAGCCTCTTTAACATTTATTGTAGATTCTTTAATTACATCGAGAAAATCTAAGTTTGCATTGACCTCTTCATCTTCAAAACTATGTGATTTTGGCATTTTAAAAGAAGATTTAGCGGCAGTTCCTCTCGAAGGCTTTACTTTGTTAAATGGATTATAATTCTCGTCGATACTAATGGTTGGAATTTTTATTTCCTGTCCTTGTTTGGGCATTGAAATATCGAACGTTACATTTTGTTCAAAATCTAAAGATGGCGCAATGTTATATTTTCCCAAAGAATTTTTTATAGCAGAATTAAGAATAGCATAAATAGTTCGTTCGTCTTCAAATTTTATTTCTGTTTTTGTAGGGTGTATATTTATATCAATAAAATCAGGAGCGACTTCCAAATAAATAAAATAAGTTGGATATTGATCTTTAGCTATTAAATCTTTATTTGCTGTTTTTACAGCGTGATTGAGGTAAGTACTTTTTATAAAACGATTATTTACAAAAAAAAACTGTTCTCCTCTTGTTCGTTTTGCATTTTCGGGTTTTATAACATACCCAGAAACGTTAACTACTGGCGTTTTCTGTTCTATAGGTACTAAACGTTCGTTCATTCGTTTTCCAAAAACGCCAATAATTCGTTGTCTCAATAATGAAGAAGGTAAATTAAACAATTCATTTCCATTGTGATGAAACGTAAAATGTATATCGGGATGTGTTAAAGCTACTCTTTCAAATTCATTTAAGATGTGTTTTAATTCTACGTTGTCCGATTTTAGAAAATTTCGACGTGCAGGTACGTTAAAAAACAAATTTTTAACGGTGAATTTTGTTCCCGAAGCACAGGCTACGACTTCTTGATTTTTTATTCCACTCCCTTCTATTGTTATGCTTGTGCCTAAATCCGAATCATGCGTTTTTGACTGTAATTCTACTTGAGCTATTGCGGCTATTGACGCTAAAGCTTCTCCTCTAAAACCTTTGGTTCTAATTGCAAATATATCGGCGGAAGTTGAAATTTTTGATGTAGCATGGCGTTCAAAACACATACGAGCGTCTGTTTCGGTCATTCCGCAACCGTTATCAACGACTTGAATAAGAGTTTTACCTGCATTTTTTATAATTAAATCAATCTTTGTTCCTCCTGCATCTATTGCATTTTCTAACAATTCTTTAACCGCAGATGCAGGACGTTGAACAACTTCTCCCGCTGCAATTTGATTTGCGACATTGTCTGGTAATAATTTTATAATATCCGACATGCTTTTTAATTCTTTTTTTTTGCGAAATTACTAAAAAAATACAACAATATCCTGTTGTTTCGCTAATGAAATTATACTTTGAAGTTGTTTAAACTCCCATTTATAAGTTTAAAAAAAATCTTTTTAAGTATAACTTCGTTATTTTTTCAAACCATAGCTAAGGCTGTGCTTCTCAAAAAGACCTTGCCTTACAAAAAAAAAGAATTTACTTTCACATTTTACAAATTGAATTAAAAAAAACTTCTTTATAAAAGCAAAGGAAATATTCCGACCTTGTTCTTAATCCATGTGTTCACTCACTAATCCTTTTAACCCATTAAATTCTTTATGAATATCAACCACAGATAAATAGAAATAATACGTGTGATCTATTCCTAACATAAATATTCTTTTTTTTGATTTTAAGAAAGTCATGGAGATGATTATTCTAGTTATTTTTATGGTAATAGCTGAGAGGAAAGGAGGCTTTAATACTCTAACATATCATGCCGATGGTTAATCTGATTTATTATAAATAATTTTTAAATCGGAACGTTTTTGTTTTAGTTTTTTTATCTCGGATTCTATTCTGAAGTTCCTTGCATATGGATTACTATAATATATATTTATTTCTTTAAGTTTTTTTAAATATTGAATATTTTTTAATAAAAATTTAGAGTATACATTATATTCATCCTTAATTGTTAGACGTTCTAGATTAGATGCTTTACAAAAATCTTTTGATAATTTTTTATTATACAGGCCATCTATAATAAGGTGCTTAAGAGGAAACGTTCTCTTATAAGCTAGATAAAGTAATCTAAGGTCAACCCAATCTAAATACAAGCAAGTTGTATTTTGTATATAATTAAGCGCATTATGAATTGTAACTTGACTCATTCTATATCCGTTTAAAAAAAGAGTATCTATCTTTTGTATACCACCTTTTACCAGTACATTAGCACTTATATTTAATTTAATTTATTTAATTTCTCTATATTTAAGGATAAGTCTATTAGCTCACTATCTCTTTTTACTATTATATTAAACGTTTTTAACTTTGGAGTATTTTCAATAATAATATCTTTAATTACACCATTTACAATACTTATACTTTCTAGATTTTTAAGATTCTTAATATTTAATTTTTTTTTATAAAATCT
>CAMZKF010000300.1 GCA_947311095.1 uncultured Flavobacteriales bacterium | reverse complement strand
CTTTCCATTTATATTTTTTTTGAGCATTTGCAAAAGACTTAGAGCTAAATAATATTTTTTTGTTTGCCAATTCGACATACTCCCAACTTTTATCAGCAAAAAAAACCACTTTTTTACCTGCCATATTCAATGTATCTAAAGGATAAGTAATTTGAGAAAAAATACTCATGCTTGACAACAGAACAGAGAATAAGATTGTTATTTTTAACATAATTATTTTGTTTTCAGTTTGCAATAATACAACTTTTATTTTTTGCCCTAAATTTCATTTTTAAAATTAATGCTTACTCCATTGTTTAAAACAAAAAAAGACAAACGTTTAGTTTGCCTTTTTTTTATTGCTCTATGTTTTTTGTTATTGTCCTAAAGCTTCTAATTTAGCTTTTACAACAGCATATTCATTCTCCATTTCTAAGTTGAAATAAATATTTTTCAATAATTTTAACGTATTTACATCTTTAGGTTGTAATTCATTAGATTTTTCTAAATACGGATAAGCTTCTTTCAAATAGCTTGTAGCTTTTTCTTTTTCTTTAGCATATAAAACCTCATCTTTAATTTCATTCACTAGCGAATTTAACTCAAAAGATTCATTATTAAACAACACTCCTAAATTAAAGTAAGCATCTGCATAATCTGGTTTTAACTCTATCGCTTTTTTATAACCTGCTATTGATTTTTGAGCAAATAATTCTGCTTCTTTATGTTTTCCTTCTTTATGTTTTTTTGAAGCTAACTCATCAAAAGTAGCTCCTATTTGATAGTGAAAAATAGGATTATTAGGATCGTTTTTTATAGCTTCCTCTAAACTGGCTTGAGCTTTTTCAGAATCACCTTTAGCTAAATGATAATTAAACTCTTCAATGATTAAAGCCATGCTTTCAGGATTCTTTTTTTTTCCCTCTACAATATATGCGTAAGCTTCGTCAGATGGACCTCCGTTTTTCTTATTCACATTAGAAATCAATAACTGATAAGATGATTCTGTTTTGTATCCTATTTCGGCACAGTCTTTAAAATACTTAATAGCATTATCATAGTCTCCTATTCTATCGGCAGCCAACCCTGCGTTATACATAGCCAAAGAATCTTTTAAACCGATAACATCGTACATTTCTGCTGCACCTGAAAAAGCTCCAAAAGCTTCTTTATATTTCTCTTGTTGAAACAAGGCTACACCTCCTTGCAAAGACATACCTCTAAGCATTTGCATTTTGGTTTCAATTTGTTTTTTATACATTCCTCGTGTATCCAACTTCATTGCTTTTTTCAACGAACCGATAGAAGCTTCATCATAAAGGGCTTCATTTTTTTCTAATTCAGGAAGCATTGAAGAATCAGCAGACATTAAATAATCTAAATAAATAATTCCTCTATAATAAAACAATTTTGCTTCATCTTTTGGTTTTAGAGTATTAGCCGTTTCATATTTTGTGTAAGCTTTATCTATTTGTGTTTTAGCTTCGTAAAGTTTCTTTTTTAAAGACCCGTCTTTATCCATCATCATCCACATAGGATTGTTCAATGGTTTATATGCTACGGCAGCGTTAGTTGTTTCTAATTTTTGACCGTAAGTAAATGTTGTTAATCCTGCTAATGCAGACGCGATAATTAGTTTTTTTAATGTCATGATATTGTTCTTCTAATTTTTATTGGTGCTAATTTAATCATTTTTATAGAAAGACTAAAACAAAATCTTTGCCAATTTATCAAATGAGGTAATATTAATCTATTTAATCCGAATTATTCACAAATTTCCTACAAAACCAAACTACCTCAACAAAGTCACATGTCCCATTTTTTCTACATTCTTATTTCCTTGCTTTTTAGTTGTCAACTTCCATATATATACACCATCTTGACAAATAGTTCCATTATTATTCTTTGTTCCATTCCACATTCCATTAGTATTTGAAGATCTCCATACAATACGCCCCCAACGATCAAAAACCAATAACTCATATTCTACGTTTTCAATACCTAAACCTTGAGGAAAAAAGAAGTCGTTATCTCCATCTCCATCTGGAGTGAAAGTATTGGGAATAAAAAATATAAAGTCTGGTTTTATAATTACATCTTTACAAAGGGAATCTTTACATCCATCAGCATCATTTACAACCAAACAAGTAATATAATTTCCTGCTGAATCGGGGTAATTAAATACTATATTAGCATCATTTCCTACCTCAATACTATCTACATACCAAGTAAATGACAATCCATTTTCAGACTGTTCTGTTAATGTAATTTCAGGATCAAAAATAGTAGCAGGCTGTGGAGTTGCTATAAAATCGGAAACAATACTAGCAGGAGAATTTAATGTAAAAATTGTATCTTTTGAACATCCATTATCGTCTATAACTGTAAGCGTATATGTACCAGCACAAGCATCGACAACATCCGCACTAGTATTACTTATTAATTGCCCCGACCATTGATACACAGGATTTCCTGCTATTACACCTCCCGAAACAACTGCAGAAACTTCTCCATCGCACGTATTAAAACATAAAGGCTCTATTATTGTTAATGCTATTTCTATTGGAGTAGGTTCTAAAACTTCTACAATGGTATCAAAAACACACCCTCCTCCATCTGTAATTTCTACATTATAAGTATTGGCTGAAATATTATCAAAAACAGCGGTATTCTGACTCCCTCCTCCGATAGAATATGAATATGGAGAAACCCCTCCAATAGCAGTTAAAACAATCCTTCCTGAATTATTATTGTTACACGTTAAATCTGTAATTACAACTCCTCCGCCTAAGCTTCCTCCGTTATTCAAAACCTCCTGTGTTGTAACGGTACACCCTGTTCCATCTCCTACAACAATGTCATAAGTTCCTGCAGGCAAACTCGAAAACGTTCCATTAGCTGATGTTGTTACACCATTGTCAATACTATAAGTTATTGGCGCTGTACCTCCCGTTATTGTAATTTCTATTACACCATCAGAAGCTCCACACGAAGGTTGAGTAAGTGTGGTTGTATATGAAAAAGCTGAACTTGTTAATGTAAACGTTGAATCAATAGAACACCCAGTAGAAGCAACAGTAACCGTATATGAACCGCTACCTATATTAGCTCTATCTTCCGTTGTTATTCCACCTCCCCAATCAAAAGTTTCACTTCCCGAACCTCCAACTATTGTAATATCTATACCTCCATCTGTCAATCCACAAGTCGGTTCTGTTACAACAGCGGTTATCGAATACCCACAGCAATCTTCCGTTAATATTTCTTGGGTAAATTCTTCACAAGTATTGGCATCTCTAATTACAATATCATACGTACCCGCAGCTTGGGTAGAAAAAGTATTGCTTGTAACAAAAGTCACTCCATTATCAACACTATATTCGATTGGAGCAGTTCCTCCTGTAACTACTATTTCAATAATTCCATCACTATTTCCACAAGAAGGATTCGTAGTATTAACAACATAAGTATAAGCATTTGAGCTAAGCGATATTGTTGTATCTTTTGAACACCCGTCAGTTACATCGGAAATAGTAACCGTGTATGTACCTGCTGATAGTCCTGTTAAATCTTCGGTATTCCCATTCGTTCCCCAATCAAAAGTGTAATTCCCAGAACCATTTGTAATAGTTAAATCAATACCTCCATCAGAAGCGCCACAAGCAGGGTCGGTAACTGCTGCTGCAATATCAAAACTACAACAAGAAGTCAATACTGTTACTGTAACATCGTCAGTGTTGGTTACACAGTTATTTGAATCACTAGCAGAAAGTGTATAAGTTTCGGTAGCCGTAGGACAAACCGTCGGTGTAAGTGTCAACTCGTTCGTCATGTTAGTTAGAGGAGACCAAGTAAAAGGAGCTGGATAGCTAATTTCTGGATCATCAAAGGTAATGCTCCAACCATCAACAGAACCCGTTGGAATAGAGAAATCTGGGTTATCACCCCTTATAATCAAATTCCAAGAACCATTTGCATCGCAACCATTTAAATTAGAAAAAGGTTGAGCTGGGGCAAAAGTAGAAGAATACGGATCTGCCCCCGTAGAAACTGCTGGAGCTCCAACTTGAAAACACATATTCGTAATTGTATTACCTGCTAAATCGCCCACGTTTGCTAAATGAATTTCAATACCACTCGGACACGTTAAAATAATTTCAGCTTCTGCCAAAGATGTAGAACCTCCAATTGCTGTTATTGTAAAATTAGTAATACAAACAGAAGTTATAGAACTAGATGTTATCGTAGTTTGATTCAAATCCGTAACATTAATATTCATATCTGCCGCAAATTCACCAGCCCCTAAAAAAGTTCCTAGAGACCCCGTTATTATATCTGACTCTGCATTTTCATAAGTAGGTGTTTTCGCAGGTTTTTTAATCACTTTTGCTGTCCCGTCTAAATCAACACAATCACCAGGACAAACGTCAACATCTGCTCCAGCATTAACTACTACAGTAGGCATTCTTACAGGTACAGTAATCGAAGCATTACAAGCGTCTGTTCCATTAGTAATAGTAGCCGTATAAGTAGTTTCCGTAGTAATACACACATCTGTCGGATTCTCTCCCCCCGAAGACCCCATAGGGTAAGCATAACCGTCGTGATTCCAAGTAATTTGAGAAGAAGGGTCATTCAATGTTATTTGCACATTATCAATCCCCCAATGATCATACTCAGCACCAGAAACATTATCTTGATGCCACTGAATCATCGTATTTGTTGTCTCAGCTCCAGGAGGCAAAGTCACACAATACTGATTCCAACTCGTTAAAGTCGGATCATTCCCTCCATTTGGATCCCAGTAGTCAATATCTATCCACGTAGCTCCTCCATCAATCGAATACCTTACATGCACTCCTTCTTGAGACTCATCGGGACCTTCGCAAGGAGAAGCATCTCCTTGAACTGCATACCTCATTTCAAAACAAATACTACCTCCCAAAGACAAATCAAATCCAACGGTAGTCATATCTCTAGGATTATCCGAAGCATCTCCCATCCACATAAAATTAGACCCATCGGGAGCAGGCACACCACAAGTACTATTGGATACTGTTACATTTTGAGTAAACTGCCAACCTGTTGGAGATCCACTATTAAAATCTTCTTGAAAGGCAATACTTCCGTCCATAAATCCATAAGCACTCAGGGTAGCACATTCTCCACAAAGAACAGAATCTACATTAGACAATAGATTCAGCGTACATTGCGCATTAAAATTAACACTAATAAATAAACTTAGTATTATGGTATATAAATATTTCATTCTTTATCGTTTCTACTACTACTAAAATGTAATAGTTCTTATTATTTTTTTTGGGCGTTTAAACAAGCTGTCCGTTTGTAGTTTTTATTT
>CAMZKF010000299.1 GCA_947311095.1 uncultured Flavobacteriales bacterium | reverse complement strand
TTGTACTTCGTTTTATTTTCCTAGCATTTTTTTCCAAATTGTGACTATCGGAATATTTATAAGGAATAATAGTACATCTAAAATAATTAAAATTGCACCAAATATTAATCCATAAAAACCTTCTTTCTTGTAGAAAGTCAGCATGTTATCTAAAGATATATATGAGTATTCATCAGTTTTAAGTGTTATTCCATATATGTATTTTCCTGATAATAAAGTACGTTTACCTTTATTTAGTATATAGTAATTATAATCTTCTTTTGTAAGTCCAATAGATATAGAGTCTCCAATTTTTAAAACATCCAGAATCTTCTTTGCTTTTAAGTTTTTACTTTTAGAATAGTTAATTTCATATTCAGACTCTTTTATTTGTAATAAGATGTCATTATATTTTTTTGTTTTCTTTGGTTCTTTTATTAAAACAGTTTTAAATTCTACTAAGTTATTTTTATTAAAACCTAAATCAGTGAAATAACTATTGATAGCAAACAATCCAAATAATAAAGATATTATTGAATATATTATGTTTTTGGTAGAATATGTTACTTCTTTATTTTTCAATTTTTTGCTTATGAAGTACAACGTTTAAATAAACACCTGTTTTAATGGCGTTTATTTTTTGTTAGCAATAGTTTCTTGTTTTCTAATTAGATGATTGAATCCGTTCGATTGCCTCAAACACTCTAATTTATAGTATAAGTCAGCCTTTTTTTTAGCTTCCTTACTCTTCATTTTCCTTTTGTATCTAAGTCCTAAATAGGCAAGCTTAGATTTGATTTTGAAAATAAATCTGATAGAAGATGCGATTACCTTTCTCAAAAAATTAAAAGGAAATGGATAAAACAAAATTCGTAAATGGTAATCTATTCCAAAAGCAGAGCCTCCAGAAATTTTTTCAAGTTTCATTCCGTTTATGTTCGAATAATGTTCCAAGGCCTTAAAGCTCAAATGAGAATATGATATTTCATGAAAACACTCCATAAATGCCACATAACCTATAAATAGGCCATTGGGTTTTAAAACCCTTGCTACTTCGGAAAATGCTTTTCCAACGTCAGGAATATGTTCTAAAACAGCGTCCATGATTACTACATCAAAGGTTTCATCTTCAAAAGGTAAATCTTCAGCACTTCCAACTACAGTATTTGCTCCACCCTCAAAAGGCTCCACTCCAACCCATTCACCACCTAAAGATTCTACGATAGATTTATTTCTACCATATCCGCATCCAATATCCACTACTTTTTTGTTCGCTACAATTTCTTTAAAATCGTAAATCTGCTCATTGATATATATATCACATTGAGGAGCTTGGTTTTCTAAGGTAAGCTTTCTAACACCTTGTCCTAAAACTGGTTTTTCTCTGTTCATGTTCTTAACTAATTCTGACTGGTGTTTTTGTTTTTCAGCCTTATTTTTTCTTTTTGTTCTCTTTAAACGTTAGCTTAAAGTAATTAATTTTCCTTCTTTTTCGAAATGAGAGGAATTATTACCAACAACAAAATAAACGTTACTGTTCAAAAAAGTAATTGACCAATATGTGTAAATCTTTTACCCGAAGATTATTTGTTCCCTCAAAAAACTCATCGAAAGTTTTACTCATTTCTTCAACGGATATTAGACCGTCTAAATTGGTATCCACAATTTTTAATTGTTCTGGAATGTCTTCTCCCATTTTTTTACTCGATACACCATCGGCAGCTAAACGTTCTTTTATATCTTCATAAATATTATTGAGTGTTTCGGTAGTTGCCTCTTCTGAAAATGTAACTTTCCTTTCTGTAACAATAATGTTCTTAGCTTCTATTCTTGCTTGTATTAAAGAGTCTGTAATTGTTTGGCCATACTCATCTACCTGTTTGTTTTCTGGAGTATTTTGTTCAATATCGATATAATCAGGGACTCCATCTTTGTCCGAATCTAAAGGACAGCCGTATTTATCAATTTTCACATCAAAACGTGTACCTTGGCATTTGTCTTTGGTATCGATTACACCGTCTTTATCTTTACCACTTTTGTCTATTCTTTTAAAATTAACATCTTCGTAAGTTTTTGAAACAATTTCTTTTTTTCTTAAAATAAAATTTAATGAAAACCCTCCATTAAAGTAATTATCATTTTTACCGTCTTTTACATTATCTATCCAATCACTTGTCAATAGATTATAAGAAGCATAAATTCTACCTTGTACTCTTTCCGAAATTTTCCATTTCAATCCAAATGTAAGAGGAATAGAAAAAGCACTTTTAGAATAACTACCTTTTAATTCTGTTTCGTAAACGTGATCTCTTTTGGTTGTTGGAGTAGTCGCTGTTGCATCATCTGAATTTTCATCAACAATTCGAATAGATCCGTCTGTCCAATGATTGTAAGTGTTTCCATTTTTGTCGAGAATATCGGTACTCGATTTAAAATTAAACAAATGAAATCCTGCCGCAAAGTAAGGAGCAAAAGGAGATTGCTTCTTCATAAGTATATCATTGTCGAAATTGAAGATAAAATTGGCTCCAATTTGCGTAAATTTAGATTCAAAGTTTCTAAAACTCATCGAATCTAAATTGTTTTCGTTGTAAGATAGTTTACCAAAAAGCCCCGCTAATTCTATCCCTAATATTTTCCCAAACCTTCTTTCAATACTAACGTTGTAATAAGGCTTAGCACTTGCAAGTAAGGAAACGTCAGAATTGCGAGTCAAGTCACCTGTGTATGCTGCTATTCCTATCCCCCCTCCGAGAGTTAAGATATCTCGATTGGGATTTTGTTGTTCTTCTTGACTAAATCCTAAATTTGTCAATATTGTAAGGGTAATTATTAGTGCTGTTTTTAAATTCATTTTATGTTTTTATTGCTCAAAGAAATAATCGATTAAATCATTAATTGCATGAACGGAGAGAGCGTTTAACCCTGCAAAAAATCCATCGATTGCTCCAGTTACTTCTTCTGGAGAAATTAATCCGTCATGGTTTACATCGGCTTCTATTAGGTGTGGAGGAATTGAGCTAACTCCTGATTTACTTTCTATAATTTCGTCAAATATTTTGTCTAATGTTGTTAATGAGGGAGCTTCAGAAAAACTAACATTTCTTTGTGTAGTCATTGCGAGTTGCGCTTCTTTTCTTTGAGCTAATAATTCTGGCGTAAGTGTTCTTCCTTCTTCATCTACAATAGCTCCCTTTTTGGTGTCGTTTTCTTTATCAAGGTAATCTGGTATTCCATCTCTATCCTTGTCTAGTGGGCAACCTGAACCATTTACTTTTATTCCTTCAGGTGTATTTTGACAAATATCTAGGTCATCTTTTATTCCATCGCCATCTGAATCCGAATTGTCGATAGCTGTAAAGTCAACGTCGTCGTAGCGATGTCTTCTTTCTTTGTTTTTCATTTTTAAGACGTAATGAAGACCTACCCCAAAGTTATAACTTTTGTCATTGTTTCCGTTTGCTTTTATATTGTCTATCCAATCGGAAAATAAAATGTTGTAGGTACCAAATACACGTCCGTGAAACCTTTCTGAGAGCTTCCATTTAAAACCTAATGTAAGGGGAACAGCAAAAGTATTTCTTTTGTAGTTTGTAGTAGAATCAATTAGTTTAGTTTCGTAATTGTAGTCTCTGTTTAAGTTTGTTGCATTGGGAGCATCTTTATCGTTTTCACTAACATTTTTAATGGTTCCATCTGACCAATAATTATAGCTAATTCCGTTTTCGTCTTTTAAATCAGTGTAAGAATCGAATTTTAAATAATGAAACCCCGCAGAAAAATAAGGTGCAAATGGAGTTGACCTTTTGATTAATAAATCGTTGTCGAAATGCAAAACTAAATTTACTCCAAATTGGGTGAATTTAGATTCGAAATTTCTATTTTGACTAAGGTTGCTTGAATGCTCGTTGAAAGAGAAAGATCCCATACTAGCATCTAATTGTGCACCTAAAATATTTCCAAAGCGCCTTTCAAAATTAAGGTAGTAAAAAGACCTTAAATTAGAAAGTGTAGAAGTTTTGGCTTCGTTGCTTAAATCTCCTACAAAGGAAGAAAATCCAGCCCCTGCTCCTATTGTTACAAGTTCAATCCTTCCGTCGTTTCTTGTGTATTGAGCTCTCAGGCTACTGAAAGTAAACACAGCAATTATGAGTATGATTGGTAGTTTCATGCTAAAAAAAGTTAAAAAAGAATCCATCAAAACTATTAGTGATGGATTCTAACAAGTAAATGTATAAAAAAAATTATTGTTTTAACATTTATTTAACCCTTTTTTCTTTAAAAATTAGGAGATAATAAATGTTTGTGGTAAAATTTATTGATTTCTTCAACTGCTTCGTCTGCTGTATCTACTAACTTCATTAAATCAATATCACCTGGACTAATGTTGTGCTCTTGATCTTCTAATGTTTCTTTTATCCATTTTAACATTCCAGACCAGAATTGTTTTCCGACTAAAATTATTGGAAATTTCCCTGTTTTAGTGGTTTGAATTAGGGTAATAGCTTCAAATAGTTCGTCTAAGGTTCCAAACCCTCCTGGAAGTGCGATAAATCCTTGCGCATATTTTACAAACATTACTTTTCTTACAAAGAAATAGTCGAAGGTAATTAGTTTGTCGCTATCGATGTAAGGATTGCCGTGTTGTTCAAAAGGCAAGTCGATGTTTAATCCTACTGATACTCCATTTCCTCGTTTTGCTCCTTTGTTTCCTGCTTCCATTATTCCTGGACCTCCACCTGTTATTACGCCGTAATCGTTTTGAGTTAGTTTGTATGCTATTTCTTCTGCTAATTCATAGTATTTTGTTCCTGGTTTTGTTCTTGCTGATCCAAATATAGATACGCAAGGTCCTATTTTTCCCATTCGTTCATATCCTTCTACAAATTCTGACATGATTTTGAATACTGCCCAACTGTCGTTGGTTCTGATTTCGTTCCATGTTTTTTGTTTAAACGCTTCTTTTACTCTGTCTCTTTTTTCGTTTTCCATTTTTATTTATTTTTTTATTTTGCAAGAGGGATAGGAGCGGCATCCTTTTTTGTTTTTTTGACAAAAAAGATATAGCGTATAGCCCGACCCGACCTTAGGAGGGACTTGCCCTACTCTACAAAATTTACATTATCAATTATTTGTTCTTTTTAATTTTTTAATTCTTTTTTTAAATATTTAGCGGTGTAGCCTTTTCCTTTTTTTACAATGGCTTCAGGTGTACCTACATTTAAAATTTCCCCTCCGTTTTTACCTCCTTCCATGCCTACGTCTATAATATAATCAGCTACTTTTATGATGTCCAAATTGTGTTCGATAACAAGAACGGTGTTTCCGTTATCTACTAATTTATTGAGCACGTCCAAAAGCATTTGAATGTCTTGAAAATGTAGTCCTGTCGAGGGTTCGTCTAAGATATAAAACGTGTTTCCTGTTGCTTTTTTAGCTAATTCGGTAGCTAGTTTTATACGTTGTGCTTCACCTCCTGAAAGGGTGGTTGAGGGTTGTCCTAATTTTAAATACCCCAAACCAACGGCATCTAATGTAGTTAATTTTTGTTGAATAGAAGGAATGTTTTCGAAAAATTTAACACCTTCACTGATTGGCATTTCGAGTACATCGCTGATTGACTTTCCTTTGTAACGAATTTCTAAGGTTTCTCTATTGTATCTTTTTCCATAGCAGGTTTCGCAACCTACGAGTACGTCTGGTAAAAAATTCATTTCTATGGTTTTGACTCCTGCTCCTCGGCAATCTTCACATCTTCCTCCTTTTACATTGAATGAGAATCGTCCTTGTTTATATCCTCGTATTTTTGATTCGGGTAAATTGGCGTATAATGCTCTAATGTCACTAAACATTTTGGTGTATGTTGCTGGGTTTGAGCGAGGAGTTCGTCCAATTGGCGTTTGGTCTATTTCGATTACTTTGTCGATGTGCTCTAGTCCTTTTATGGATTTGTAAGGCAGTGGATTTTTGACACTTTTGTAAAAGTGTTGATTTAGGATAGGATAGAGCGTTCCGTTTACCAATGATGATTTTCCGCTTCCAGATACTCCTGTGACACAAATAAATTTTTCGAGAGGAAATTTAACGGTTACATTTTTTAGGTTATGTCCTGTTGCTCCTTTTAATTCTAAGTGTTTTTTGTTGCCTTTTCTCCTTGTTGTTGGGACTTTTATTCCAATTCGTTCTGTTACATATTTACTGGTTACAGAGGTTTCTTTATCTAGTTCTGTTGGTTTTCCTTGGGTTACAATGTTCCCGCCATTTATACCTGCCGAAGGTCCTATGTCTATCAGATAATCTGATTCTTGCATTATTTCTTTGTCGTGTTCGACTACTATGATTGAATTTCCTCCGTCTCTTAGATTTTTTAATGAATTAATTAAACGAATGTTGTCTCTTTGATGGAGTCCTATTGAAGGTTCGTCTAAGATGTACAAAACCCCTGTGAGTTCAGAACCTATTTGAGTTGCTAGTCTTATTCGTTGGGCTTCGCCTCCCGATAGTGTTTTGGAACTTAGGTTTAAGGAGAGGTAGTCTAGTCCTACTTCTAGTAAAAAACGAACTCTATCTTTTATTTCTTTTACAATGTCTTTGGCTATTATTAATTGTTGTTTCGATAATTTTTTTGGTAAATTTTCTGCCCATTCATAGAGTTCTGATAAATCCATTTGAGTTAGTTCTGCGATAGATTTGTCATCAACTTTATAAAGTAATGCATTTTGTTTTAATCGAGAACCATTGCATTGACTACAGTTTGTTTTATTTGTAAAGCTTTCTGCCCATCGTTGAATTTGTTTGGAACTGGAATCTTCTTTGTGTCTTGAAACAAAATTTATGATTCCTTCAAAGTTTGAGACAATTTCATGAACGCCATTTTCTCCTAATATTTTAACAACATCGTCTGTTCCATAGAGTAAAGTATTTAATACGTCTTCTGGGATTTTTCCTATCGGCGTATTTAAGTCTAGTTTTTTTGATTTTAATAAAACTTCAACTTGTTTAAACAGTCGATTTGCTTTGTATTTTCCCAAAGGGGCTATCCCTCCTTTTTTTATAGTGAGCTTGGAGTCAGGAATAATTTTTTTGATGTCTATTTCAGCAACCTCTCCAATTCCATTGCATTTGCTACAAGCTCCTTTAGGAGAGTTAAAAGAAAAGAGGTTGGGCTCTGCTTCGGGCAAAGAAAAACCAGATGTCGCACACATTAAAAATCTACTAAACCTTTTTTCGTTTCCTGTTTCATGGTCGAGAACTATTAATTCGTTGTTTCCTCTCTTTAGGGCTTCTTCTAGCGCTTTTTTCAATCTTTTCGCTGACTTTTCTTCTGTTTTTAAGCGATCAATAATTAAATCTATGTCGTGATTTTTGTAGCGATCCAATTTCAACCCTGCTGTTATTTCTCTAATTTCACCGTCGATTCTAACTTTTAAAAACCCTTGTTTTCTAAGTTTTTCAAACAATTCTCTATAATGTCCTTTTCTCGATTTTATGAGAGGTGCTAGTATTATAATTTTCTTTTTATTGTATTTTTCTTGTATTAACGCTTCTATTTCTTTTTCAGAATATTTTATCATTTTTTCTCCCGAAGTTGGAGATACGGCTATTGAAGCTCTAGCGTACAAAAGTCTTAAAAAACTATAGATTTCGGTTATTGTTCCAACGGTAGAACGAGGGCTTTTGCTTACTGTTTTTTGTTCGATGGCAATTACAGGGCTCAAACCCGTAATTTTATCGACATCTGGGCGACTTAAATTCCCCATAAATTGACGAGCATAAGCAGAAAATGTTTCCATGTATCTACGCTGTCCTTCAGCAAATATGGTGTCGAATGCTAATGAAGATTTACCACTTCCACTGACTCCTGTTATTACTACAAGTTTGTTTCTCGGTATTTTAATTGAAATGTTTTTTAAATTGTGTACTCGAGCTCCAACAACTTCAATTTTTCCTTCTTCGACTATAAATTTTTTCTTCATATTATAAAAATTGAGTGTATTTGATTGCTTCAATAAGTTTTAATTACTTTTAAATAATTGTTTTGAGTGTTTATACAAATTAGGCGAAATAGGCTTTTTTTTTTTACAATGTTCAACGTTTTTTTTGATTCAAAAAAGGGTTAAACTTGAGTTAATTCATTATTTTTATGATGTAACTTTTATTTGTTGGATTAGGCAATGATTTGTCTCGTAACCATGGATTTAAATATTTTAATTCATTGTAAGTTATGTTCATTTCTTTTGCAAAAGACACAAAATCTGTCACCGTACTATCGACTCCAATCTTTTTATATTCAGGCTGTTTATAATCTGAATTATCGGCGATATTAAACCCATATTGTTTAGGATTATTTAAAATGGTTTTAACGGCTAGTATTCTATAAATATAACGGCTCGTTTCTTTATTCAATAATAAATCGTAATAGCTAGAAACTTTTTGTTGAGTAAGCCTATTGTTTAACCCTCCTTTTCCCATATTATAAGATGCAGCAGCTAAAGTCCAGCTATTAAATTTTTCGTGAGCATCGTTCAAATATTCACAAGCAGCTTGTGTTGCTTTTTCTACATTGTATCTTTCATCTACAAATTCGTTGACTTCTAAACCTAGCCCTTTAGCTGTTTTAGGCATAAATTGCCAAAATCCTTTTGCTCCAGATGGAGAAACTACATTTTCTAATCCACTTTCAATAAGGGCTAAATATTTAAAGTCGTTTGGAATATTGTTTTTAGCCAAAATAGGTTCTATTACAGGAAACCATTTGTGAGCTCTTTTTATAAATAAAAATGTTTGAGATTGCCAATACATATTGACTAAAAATTCTCGATCTAACTTTTCATAAACATAATTTTTTTTTACCGGCACTTTTTCTGCACAGAAATCTAAATTTAATGGTATTTCAGGAGCATATAGTTTATAATAATTTTCTTTTTGTTTGGAAAAAACATTTGTTTTAGATGCTTCACGGCCTTCTTTCAAAGACAATTCTTTGTTTCCTTTTTTTACAGCACCTTCTTCACAAGCTACCATTAAGACTAAAATTGATATAGACTAAAATAGAATTTCATGTAAAGTTATCTTCTGTCCTTATTCATTTGCGTAATACTAAACAATGTAGCAAAAACAACTAAAAAATAACTCAGTAAAATTAGAGAGTGATACCAGCGCCAAGTATCGATAAACTTAAATATACCGATACAAATTATTAATGAAATCATAGATATTCCTAAATACACAAAACCAACCCTACCATCAGAAAGCCCTAAATAAGATAAATGATGTGTTGTATGGTCTTTCCCCCCTATAAATGGAGACTGTTTTCTTGCAAGGCGATTAATAACAACGGAGGTAGTGTCAACAATTGGAAGTATAAAAGCGATTAATACTGTGAATATTTGTTGAAATTCATTGGTTGTTCCTTGATATGTTGTACTGTTCCATATATATTTGATAGCCATTGCAGCAATAAACATTCCTAGAAATTGACTACCCGTATCCCCCATAAACATTTTTGAAGGGTGCCAATTGTGAAACAAAAAGGCAATGAGAGAAGAAATAACACCTAAAATGACAATAAAATCGAAAGAGGCGTAACTCCCATGACTCGCTAAAAATATGAGACAAATTAAAAGTATAAATATAGAAACTGTCGCCGTTATGCCGTCCATATTATCAAGCATATTTATGGAATTCATAATCCCAATAATCCACACTACTGTCAATATGTAATTCAACCAATCGTTTTCAAAAAAAGAAATATAATTTCCAGAAAGAATCAATAATCCTCCACACAAAAGTTGGACAAAGAATTTTAACCAAGGCTTTGTATTGTAAGCATCGTCTGCAAGTCCCATTAAGAAGGCTAAAACAGTAGCTCCTATTACGCCAAGAGCTTCTATGTCGTGAAACAAGGGTGATGCAGGAAAAAATATAGCATAACAAGCCGTAGATAACAAAAAGGATAAATACAAAGAAATACCTCCAATAGCGGGTTTAGCTACGTTACTCCAGCGTATTACGGGCTGTTCTTTACCTCTAATTCCTAAATTAGTTATAAATTTTAAGAGTATGGTATTCATTAACAAGCTAAAAAGCACGATACTGATAGAAAATATAGCGTAAACAATAAAAATGTATTGATTTTCTTCCATTGATTTTAAAATTGAGATTTTAATTCACTAAAAAGTGGTGATTTCTTATCTTTTTCAGAAAGTAAAGGTTGTGTTACTTTCCAATCTATGTTTAAGTCTTTGTCGTTCCATAAAACACTACCTTCACTCTCTTTGTTGTAGTAGTTTGTACATTTATAAAAGAATATAGATTCATCTTCTAAAGCAACAAATCCATGAGCAATCCCAGGAGGTAACCAAACCATCTTTTGATTTTTAGACGTTAACTCTATAGAGAAATGTTTCCCATAACTTTTAGAACCTTTACGAATATCTAGCGCTACATCAAGTACACTACCTTCGATAACTCGAACTAATTTCCCTTGTTCGTATGGAGGATTTTGAAAATGCAATCCACGTAAAACACCTTTTTGAGATTTTGATTGGTTATCTTGAACAAAATTGACTTTATTCCCTATTATTTTTTCAAATTTAGCTTGATTAAACGATTCAAAAAAATAACCTCGTTCATCTCCAAATACCCTAGGGGTTAAAACTAAAACACCTTCTATGTTTGTCTTTTCTATTTTCATTTATAATTAGCTTGTTTTTTATTCTTATTAAAGAAAAATCTTTTTTTACTATGGCTTTGATCTTCGGAATAATAACCTCCATACGTAGTGTATCCATAGCCATATCCTTTTCCATAAGTACTTTTTTGAGTGTCTATATTGTTCAATATTATCGCTAATTTACTTACTTGATGGTCTTTTATGATTCTTTCTGCATTATCGGTAAAATGTTTTTTAGAATAATTTGCTTTAAATACATAAATAGGGAAATCGGCTTTCTTAATAATCGGAATACCGTCGGTAACCAAACCTACTGGTGGATTATCGATAATAATAGTATCGTAACTCTTTTTTAATTCTTTTACTATTTCATCTATTTCCCCATTTATAATCAATTCGGAAGGATTTGGGGGAATAGGACCTGCTGTAATAAAGTCTAATCCCTTTAACTCACTTTCGTTTATGCAATCTTTTAAGTTACTTTTTTTGATTAACAAAGTACTCATTCCTTCGTTATTATTAACTCCAAATCCAACATGAATTTTAGGCTTTCTCATGTCTAAATCGAGAACAATTACTTTTTTTCCAGAAAAGGCAACAATACCTCCTAAGTTTAACGCAATAAAAGTCTTTCCTTCTCCAGAAATGGTACTAGTAACAGCTATAACTTTACTATCTTTTTCGTTTTTTATAAATTCTAAATTAGTACGTATAGACCGAAACGCTTCGGTTATTAAAGATTTTGGGTTTTTATGTATAATGAGTTGAGAAACGGGAATTTTACTTTTATAATGTGGTATTATTCCCAATACGCTAACCGAAGGGATTCGCTTCGTTATATCGGTAAGCGACGTTATTTCATCGTGCAATAGGTAACGAATTACAACAAAAATGATAGAAAAAACAATAGCCACTAAGAAGGCTAAGGTATAAATTGATTTTTTGTTTGGAGAAACAGGTACTTTGGGTACTTTAGCTTCTTCCAAAACTTCATTATACGTTACTAATCCTGCGGTAGAGAGATGATATTCCGTTTCTTTCTCTAGCAACATAGTATAGAATTTACTATTTATTTCCAATACTCTATCTAGCCGAGCTAATTCTAGTTCTTTTTCGGGTAAAGAATAGAGATGGCGATTGATAACCTTGCTTTTGTTTTTTAAGTTTTGTAATAATTTATTGTTCTTTGCATAGGTGATTTTTATTGTTTCCAATACTAACTCTATTTGTAAATTAATCTGGTTTTCTAAGTTTTCTATATTCCTATTTTTCCCTGTTAGTGACGCTAAAAGTTGTTCTTTTTCGCTAACTTTTTCTTTTAAATTATTGACCAATACTTGAAGCGAATTATCAAAATTATAATCGATTAAAGCTAATACTGGAATAAGTTTTGATATTTTTGGAATGTTTTGATAATCTAATATTTTTTGTTCTACTTGTTTTAATGTTGATTGTTTTACTGTTAAAGCTGTAATTTCATTTTCTAGCTCTTCTAATTGAGTAACGAATAAGCTAGAACTGGCTTCTGTTTGTTGAGCTTCATTGTTTCGTTTAAAATTATAAATTGCTTTTTCACTATTTTTTAATTTATTAATTACAGAGTCTTTTTGATTTTGGATAAAAGAAATAATTTTATCATAACTACTACTTTTTTTCTCTAAACTATAAGCGTCATATTCTATAGCAAGCTGAGTAACAACGTCTTTCGCTAAAGTTCTACTTGTGTGTTTAAACGATATTTGAATTGTTCTTGCGTTTTGATTTAAAACTTTAATTTTTAATAAAGGGTATAAATCACTAACAAGATTGTCGAAGTTTGAAACAACGAAATAAAATTGATCATTTTTAATGTTCTCAATAAAATTTTCATTATTAATAATATTTAAGCGACCTTTTAAATAAGTAGTCTCGAATAGCTCATGGTTTTTTATAGGAGTGGATGTTAATTTAGTTCCGTTTTCTGTGTATAAATCGAAACTATTGTTGCTATTATGCTTTAAGTAAATTTTTTGTCCAATAATAAATGCATCTAAAATAGAAAAATCAGTAATACTGAATGCATTAGCTCTATATTTGTTATCGGTTAGAATTTCCCCCTCTGCGAAATATTGAATAGCTAAAGGCAGTTTTGCTATTGTTTTTTTAAACAATAATTTAGACTTCATTAATTCTAACTCAGAAGTAATCTCGTCTTGTCCGCCGTTTTGAGAATACATTTTTAAAACACTTCCGGCCTCATTATCTTTATGTATTTGCAATATTAATTTAGATTCATATATCGGAAGTGTATAGTGAATGTATAAGTATGCAAAACTTATGGTGGCGAATAAGAAAAATATAAACCATAATTTTGATTGTTTTACTATATCAGTAAAAACCTCTAAGTCAAAATCAGTATGTTTTGAAGACTCCATCTGTTTTTAAATTAGTTTTTTAATCGGTTAAAAGTAATCCATACAAACAAAGTGCTAGATATTAAAGAAATAACAGGAGTAACATTGGTCAAAAGACCTTTTGCTATTTGAGGGACAGGCTCTACATAAATAATATCGTTTGCTTGTACAACCATATCTGCATATTTTATACCTTCTATTGTTGACAAATCTACTAAATAAATTTCTCTTCCTTCTTTTGACTCTCTCAATATTTTGACTCTTGCTGCCTTTCCTCTTTTTGCAATTCCTCCGACATAGCCCAATACTTCTATAAGTTTTGTTCCGTTATTTTTTAGCATTACCACTTTTGCCGTACTTCCTGTACCTGGAAACACGACAACTCGTTTGTTGGTGACTTGCAATTGAATAAACGGCTTGACGTAAAATTCAGAATATTTTTCTTGCAGCATTACAACAGCATCTTTAATTGAGTATCCAGAAAGTTTAACTGTTCCTATAATGGGAAGTTTTGTATTCCCTTCATGATCAATTGTATATGATATATTTTGAGCAACTCCTCTAACCGAACCTTTTGTTCCTGCTGTAAGATCTATAATAAGAAAACCGTCATTTGAATACAGTTTAAATTTAATAATGTCATTTGGAGAGATGATGTATTCTGTTATTGGCTTTTCTGGAGGCGTGTCAAACACGAAATCTTTAGGTGTTTTGAGCATCACATTTGAATTAATCGAACAGCTAGAAACTAAGAGTGTTCCGATTAAAAAATAAATAAGTAT
>CAMZKF010000298.1 GCA_947311095.1 uncultured Flavobacteriales bacterium | reverse complement strand
GCCCTCAAAAAAAATGAGGTCAGGCTATCCACTATATCTTTTCTGTAAAAAAAAAACAGAAAAGGATGCCGTTTCTATCCTTCACACAAATTTATCTTGTAATTGAAAATGTAGTTTTTTTATTGTAACTTTAAAAGAATTAATCAATTGCCCATTTTATATAAATTGCTCCCCAAGTAAAACCACCTCCAAATGCAGATAAAATAATATTGTCTCCTTTTTTTAATTGATTTTCCCACTCCCACAAACAAAGCGGTATTGTTCCAGACGTTGTATTTCCATATTTTTCAATGTTAATCATTACCTTATCTTTCGAAAGTCCCATTCTTCTAGCGGTAGCATCTATAATTCTCAAATTGGCTTGATGAGGTACTAACCAAGCTACATCTTCCGAACTTAAATTGTTCTTTTTCATTATCGCTTCGCTTACATCTGCCATGTTGGTTACTGCAAATTTAAATACGGTTTTCCCTTCTTGATGAACGTACATAGCTGGTGTTTCAACGTTTTCTTTTGTAATTGGCTCCATCGAACCTCCTGCATGTTGAATCAAAAATTCTCTTCCCGACCCGTCAACTTTCATTATTGAATCTTGTATTCCGTATCCTTCTGTGTCTGGTTCTAGCAATACTCCTCCAGCTCCATCTCCAAATATAATGCAAGTCGCTCTGTCGGTATAGTCTATTATGCTAGACATTACATCTCCACCTATTACAATTACTCTTTTTGCTGTTTGGTTTTCTATAAATTGTTGACCTGTTGTAAGGGCAAACAAAAATCCAGAACATGCTGCATTTACGTCAAACCCCCAAGCATTGGTCGCTCCAACTTTATCGCAAATAATATTAGATGTACTAGGGAAACGATGATCGGCAGTAACTGTACCTACTATAATCATGTCTATATCTAAAGGCGTAATTCCTTTTTTCTTACAGATGCCTTCTACTACTTCTACTCCTAAATCGGAAAGGGCTTGTCCTTTACTTATAATACGACGTTCTTTTATTCCTGTTCTCGAAACAATCCACTCGTCATTGGTGTCCACCATCTTAGATAAATCTTCGTTGGTTAGCTTATTGGGAGGAACTGCTCCTTGTACTGCCGTAATTGCTGCTGTAATCTTTTTCATACGCTAAACTGTTTAGGGTTAAAAAAATAGATTTTGATGAAAAATATCAAATTCTATAGACCTATAATTAGTTTCAAGGGCGAAAAATACTAAGAAATTTTTTATTCAAAGGCTTATTCTCTAAAAACTAACTATTTTTACCGTAAAATATATTTAAAAGGACGAATTATGAAAACTATTCTAATTAAAAATGCAATTCTTATTAATGAAAATAAAACTTTTGAAGGTCATTTATTGATAGAAGGGGATTATATCAAGACGATAAGTTCTAGCCCTATTAGCGAAGTTGGGATAGATAAAGTTATAGATGCTAAAGGTCAATTTCTTATCCCTGGATTAATTGATGATCAAGTTCATTTTAGAGAACCAGGATTGACGCATAAAGCTAACCTAAGAACAGAGTCGAGAGCTGCCGTTGCTGGGGGAATTACTTCTTTTATGGAAATGCCTAATACTGTTCCTAATACGGTAACGCAAGATTTATTGCAAGATAAGTACGATTTGGCGGCCGAAAGCTCTATTGCCAATTACTCCTTCTTTTTTGGTGCTACCAATGATAATTTAAAAGAGGTCTTGAAAACAAATCCTAGAGATGTTTGTGGTATTAAAGTTTTTATGGGGTCTTCAACAGGCAATATGTTAGTCGATAATCGTAAAACGCTAGAGGGCTTGTTTTCGGAATGTGAATTGTTGATTGCTACACATTGTGAAGATGAAGAAACAATTCAAAAGAATTTAGCATATTATAAGGCAAAATATAATTCTAATATTCCAATTTCAGCTCACCCCTTGATTCGTAATGTTGAAGCTTGTTATAAATCGTCTTCTATGGCAGTTGAATTGGCTACAAAGCACAATGCTAAATTACATATTTTGCATATTTCTACAGAAAAGGAATTGACTTTGTTTGATGGTTCTAAACCGTTGTCGGAGAAAAGAATTACTGCCGAAGCTTGTGTGCATCACGCTTGGTTTTCGGATGAAGATTATGAAGAAAAAGGGACGTTTATAAAATGGAACCCTGCCGCAAAATCGGAAAGTGACCGTTCGGCGATTATAGAGGCAATTAATAACAACACAATCGATGTTTTGGCTTCTGATCACGCTCCCCATACCTTGGAAGAGAAAAATAATTCTTATTTGAAAGCTCCTTCTGGAGGTCCTTTGGTGCAACACGCTTTGTTGGCTTGGTTAGAATTAGTGAAACAAGGTAAGTTTACATTGGAACATATAGTTCAAAAAACGAGTCATGATGTGGCTACACTGTTTGAAATTAGTAAGCGAGGATATTTACGAGAGGGGTATTTTGCCGATTTAGTTTTGGTTGATTTTGATAACGAATGGGAGGTAACCAAAGATAGTTTGATGTACAAATGTGGTTGGTCTCCATTTGAAGGTGAAAAATTTAGGAGTAAAGTTGTAAAAACATTTGTAAATGGAACGTTGGTTTATGATAATGGAACTATAATAGAGGGTAGAAGTGGAAAAAGATTACTTTTTGAAAGGGCTTAACCTGAAGTGCTTTTAGCTTGAGGTTATAACAGATTGAAAGAGGATAGGGTGTGAATTACAGTTTAAAGAAATCTAATGAATTGTTTTGAGTGTAGGTTTGTTTTGGTCTAAACTTTTAGTATGTTTGAGAATGCGTTAGGGATTGTAGCTTTGTTTGAGCTCTTTTTTATTTTTTGAATAAAAATAAAAAAAGCGAGTGCGGAAAGCCCGCTCGAACGCCCTAAAAAAAATAAAAAAAATGAATAAATTAATAATAACGGTGCTTGTTTTATTTGTGTTGTCAGCTTGTGGAACAAATACGGAACAGGAGAAGTTGTCGGAGGGGGTAATGAGTGAAGATGCGTTTGCAGACCTAATGCTAGATGTGCAATTAATTGAGGGGCATTTGAATACCAATAGGGTAAATCAGGTTTTTGTGACCGATAGTGCTAAGAATTATTATAAAGAGATTTTTTTGAAGCATGGGGTTGACTTGAAGAAATATGAAAAAAACTTGAAATATTATACGGCTCGTCCAAAAATATTGGAGTCCATTTATATAGAG
>CAMZKF010000297.1 GCA_947311095.1 uncultured Flavobacteriales bacterium | reverse complement strand
TAAAAAAGAAAGTAAAACTACTAATGAACAAAACGAACGGGAGAAACGACCAAAAGTGAAAGGGAATACCGCTTTTCCAAGACAGACCGAAGACGAAGATTTGAGGTTTTTGTTTTGTTCTTGCTTTATACTACTTCCTCAATGTTGAGAAGGTTTTATTGCGGAATGCTCGGAGTGTAACGACGAGAGGGGTTCTTAGTTTTGAAATGTGGGGCGTAACCTCAAAACTCTTGGAGAGAGGTAAGTAGTATCAACATTAAGTACTAACTTCTTTAAGGTTATATATTCGAAATCAAAGATTTCTTTCTTTAAAATCATTCTATTTTTTTTAAACATTTTGGTAGTATCTTGTTTAATTTTTTGAGGTTTAAATCCAATAGCTGAATTAAATAATATCTTATTACATTTTTCATAATATATATCTAATCCATCGTTAAAATCTAAATATGAATCCTCTGTTATTTTTTTTCCCTGATTATAACCAATTTCTTCAGCATCAAGCCAATCAGACAATTGTTTTCTACTAGAGCTTATATCGTTAAATAATTCAATGTTTTTTTTAGAATTATCATTTAATAAAGAAATATAAAGAATATCAGCTTCTAGATTTAAAATGTTTTCACTCAGAATCTTAATGTATAAACTATCATTAAATTCAATCATAGACATGCTTTCTGGATCTAACTCTAATTGAGGTTCAACTTTACTATGTTTGCATCCCATAAAAAAGTTTATAAAGATAATTAGTATTATATTTAATCGTATCATATTTAATCGTATCATATTTGTTTATTGATATACTATTTCAAGTGGTGCTTTTACCTTTTTGGATGTTTTTATCGTCTTTCCATCTTTATATGAAAAAATCGTATGTATAATCATTGAGTCTCCATCACTTTTTATAAGCCATCTAGTAATTGAGCTAGTACCTGTTGAACCATATAAAGTTTTATTATCAAAAATATTAACACTGTCATACCCTACATCTTTTTTATATATAGTTGCTGGTGGATCTGGATGAGTAAGTTTCCAAATAGTATAGCTACCAGGTTGTCTAGGGTCATCTTCCCCAAGTTTACCTATTCGATAAGGATCATAAACCTCATAATCACCATCAGAACTTTCGCTACCTCCATTACCAGCAAGTCCCTCAGTTCCATTATTTCTTTCCCAGTCTGCTATGGCTTTTATAGCTTTATTAATCCAACTAGGAGAAGAGGGACTTTTTTCTTCAATGCTTTCTCCATTCCGTTGAAGCTATATCGATATGAACCGCCCCCATTTCTCCCAACCATTAACATCCCAAATGGGTAATAATCCGAGTAACTTACAACATTCGAAGCGTAATAATCACCTAGCTCTACAATGTTATTTACATTTTTATCTTCGAGTAATTTTTTATTGGTTATGACTGCTTTTACATTCATAAAATAATTTCTTAACTCGTGGTTGCGATATGTAATTTTTAAACCGTCCATTTTTAGATAGTAAATTCAATGTGAATTTACAAAATATTATCAACCTTAGAATCTCCTAAACCTGATTTAGAAACTAAATCTATTAATGTTGTTAGTAGGTTTTTATCTTTCGATGATTTTGAATCGGACATTAATTTTAGTAGTAATGATGATACGGTAAAGTTTTGAATGTCTTCAGATTTTAAACCTGATTTTTGTATTAAGGCTTTTATTTTACCTACAATATTGCTTCCGTCTTCTGTGTTCAGTAATTGATTTTTTACATCATTTATAACGTTACTTTTATCGGTGTATTGGTCGATAGATTTAGCATTTGAAATTGCACCTATTATTTTATCGAAGAAAACAGGTTCTCCTCCAACGATGTCGATATTTGCAGATTTTAATGCGCTTGCTAATACTGTTGCTTGAGCATCGGCAATGTCTTTTTGAATACTGATTTGAGCTAACTCTACTTCTTTTTCTTTTGCTAAATTCAACTTAAATTCTTCGTGTTCTTTTCCTACGCCGTCTAGTTTTTTCATTGCAGCAGCTTTTTCTTCTATTCCTTTTGCTTCAGCAGAGTATTTTTCTCCCATAACATTAGCTTCGGCTAGTCCTTTTTCTTCTTCGGCTTTTGCTTTAGCTTTTATAATATCGGCTTCGGCAAATCCTATGTTTGCATCGGCTTTTGCTTGTGCTTCTGATTTTATTAAAATTCCACTAGCTTCTGCTTTAGCTGTTGCTTCAATTACAGCTGCATCGGCATTTCCTTCGTCTTCTACTGCATTTGCTTTAGCGGTCATGACTTTAGCTTCAGAAAGTCCTATTGCTGCTTTTTGTGTTGCTTCGGCATCGGCTAAAATCTTGATTGCTTCGGCTTCTTGGTTTGCAGCTTGCATTCCAGCTTCGGCATCTATTATTTTCTTTTTTGCTTCAAATTCGGCTGCTTGTTGCGATGCTTCGGCTGCTTTTATTTTCTGTACTAATTGTTCTTCTGCTAATTGTTCTGCATTTGTAATAGCTACGGTTTTAGATCTATCTGCTTCTGCGAAAGCTTTGGTATCTTTTATTTTTTCTTCTTCATCAACTACTGTTTTTTCAATAGCTACACGTTCTCTTATAACTTCTTGAATGTTTTTACGCTCTGTTTCTATTGCTTTTTCTTTTTCTATTTGAGCTAAGGTAACGATACGTTGTCTTTCGTTCATTTCTAAGGCTCTATCTTTTTCTACTCTTTCGGTTTCTACTGCTAACGTTCTTTCTTTGTTTTTTTCAGCAACTATAATTTGACGCAACTTATTTTCTTCCGAAATACTGACTTCTTCGTCTGTTGCTATTCTTGCTTTTTCAGCTTTTAAGCGTTCTTCGTGATTTACTTTTTGTATTTCTGCTGCTTCTCGTGCTTTGATGTTAGCTACCTCTCGTGCTTGTTTTTCTTCTTTTTCAGCTAAATGGCGTTCCATTTCCAAAATGGCTTCTCGTGTTTCTACGTCTTGCTGTGTAATTATTTTTTCTTCGTCTCTTTGAATTTGATTGGCTAATATATTTTGCTTTGCTGTTAGTTCTGTTATTTTTTTTATTCCTTCTGAATCTAGTATGTTTTTAGGACTAAGCGCATTAATATTTGTTTGTTCTAAATAATCAATAGCTGCATCGTCCAATACAAAGCCATTTAAGTCTGTTCCGATAATGTCTATAATTGCTAATTTGAATTTTTCTCTTTCGTTATATAACTCTACAAAGTTAAATTGTTTACCTACTGTTTTTAGGGCTTCGGAAAACTTAGCTTCAAATAAATCATTTACAGCTGCTTTAGATGCTGCTCGTGTACAACCAACAGATTGGGCTACTTTTATCACGTCTTCTACCGATTTATTAACCCTTACAAAAAATGCTACTTTTATATCAGCCCTCATATTATCTGCGCAAATTAATCCATCGGCTCCATCTCTTTCTATAACTATGTTTTTTAAAGAAATATCCATAATTTCTAATTTGTGTACTACTGGAATAACTAACATTCCATTGAAAGACACTTTTGTCCCTCCCAGTCCTGTTTTTACAAGAGCTTGACCTTGTGCAGCTTTTTTATAGAATTTTGAGATTAAAGCTACTATTCCAAATAGTAATACGACTAAAAATATTCCTCCTGTAAAAAAGAGGTTGTTTAATAATGCTGATGTGTCCATGTTTTTTATTTTTTTTAAATTTTTATACCAATGACACAAACGTCATCGACTTGTTCTTGTTTATTTTTCCAATTTTCGAACTCTAATGTAAGAATTTCTTTTTGCTGAGGCATTGTTTTATTCGAATTTTGCATCAATGTCTTCTTAAAAGGTCTATATTTCATCTTTTTTCCCTTTTCTCCTCCAAATTGGTCAGCAAATCCATCGGTAAACAAATAGATTAAATCTCCTTTTATTAATGTTATTTCTACTTGACTAAAAGGTTTCATTCCTTCATAAAGTCCTATTGGTTGTCTATCTCCTTTATACTCGATTAAAGCTTTGTCTTCAATTATTAATGTTTCTTTACTTCCTAATTGTTTATTGGTTAAATATTTTGTTTTTCTAACAATCCACAAAGGGTTGTTTGCTCCTGAAAAAAATTAATTTATTTTCTGATATAGAACACAAAGCGATATCCATTCCATCTTTTATGTTTTTTCCGCTTTTAGCAAATGTTGCGATTACAATCTCTCTTGTTTTATCTAATATTTTTGAGGGAGTTAAAACTCCAAATTCATTTACAGTTCTATGTAAAGCGTTGCTACAAGCGACGCTTACCATTGCTCCTGGTACGCCGTGTCCTGTGCAATCAGCAACAGCTATAAGTACTGTTTGTTTTCCATCTATCAACCCATGCTCTAACCAATAAAAATCTCCGCTGACAACATTTTTAGGCTTAAACAATATAAAGTTGTTCTTTAAAACACTGTCTATTTCTGAAGAGGAAGGTAAAATAGCATTTTGCAATCGCTGAGCATATTTTATACTATCTGTAATTTCTTTATGTGCTATTTCTACCGTTTCTTTTTGTTTTTCTATTTCAATTTTTTGTTTTTTAGTTATTCTTAAACGGTTAAATATAAAAACTAAAAAGCCTCCTACTAAAACTAGAAAAAAGGCGAAAAAATAGCTAATAATTTTTTGTTTTTCTTTTTTTTCTACTTCTAGTGCTAGTATTTTTTCATTTTCTAAATTATCGAGTGCTTTTTGATTTTCATATTTATATTTAGCTTCTTGCTTTATTATAAATTTTTGATCTTCAATGTTTTTAGTGCTGTCTTTCATTCTAATAGACAACTTAAATAATTCGTATGCTCTTTTAAAATTGTTCTTATTTTCCTCTATTTTAGACAATAATAGAGCGGATTCAAAAATAGCACTAGACAAACCAATACTTTTTGCTAGTTCAAAAGATTTTTTACCATATACCTCTGAGCTATCCAATTTTCCTTGTTGAAAATACACTTCGCCAACACCTTTTTGTGTCTCAGCCAAATTCTTTTTGTCTTCTGTTTGATTAAATAAAACAATTGCTTTTTTATAATTTGACAATGCATCATTTAGTTTATGCTGACTTAGATAAATGTGACCTATGTTTTTTAAAATAATTCCTTTTTTACCTCCGTTTTTATTCTTTATATCTAACGCTTTTTTATAATAGCTTAATGCTTTTTTTGACTCTCCCAATTCTTTATATATCGTTCCTACATTATTTAAAGACATTGCTATTCCTTTTTCGTTGCCTATTTCAACTTTTATGGCTAATGACTTCTTACAATAATACAGAGCTTTTTTTTCATATCCAATTCCATGAAAAATAGCTCCTATATTATTTAAAGAGGAAGCTTCTCCTGTTTTATTCCCTAATTGTTTATGTAATTCTAAAGCTTGTTGATAATAATCTAAGGCTTCTTTTGCCTTCCCCTTATTAGAATAATCATAGCCTAAATTATTTGTTGCACTAGCTAATTTATTTAAGTAAAATAAGGAATCATTATTGTTGTTTATTCTCTCTAAAGCTGTTTTATAAACCCAATGATTATATTTTGGCCAGACATTTCTGTTTCTACACTTTCCTGTCAAATAATCGATTATTTCAATCTTTGACATATCAGTTGTTTCGCTATGGTATATACTTAAACAACTGTCTATTAAATGACGGTCAAAACTAGACAATTCTTCTAAAGCTAGACTGTCAATTAAGTAGTAGTTCTTGTCTGCAAATTGCTGTGAAAAAGCAAACAAAGGAAACAGTAATAGGATTAATATTTTAAATCTCATTAAACATTATATTTTTCAACTAAATAATACCCTTTTTCTTCAATATAATCAAGAATCAATACTTTTTCTCCTTTTTGGGCTGTTTCTGCTGTTTCATGTGTTTTTATGTAAATGGTAAAAAAGGAACTTCCAACCATTACATCTGCTTGACCTTTACGAGAAGCTGTTGCTCCTATTCTAACGGTACCTACTCCTCCAACTATTTCGTCAGCTTCATCGTCTTTTTCCAAGGCTGTAAATATTTTTATAAATGGAATTGTAAATATTTTTGCAAAAAATAAACTGACAATAAATATAGGAATAAGTAATAATAAACTTAACAAAAATGAGGTGTTTCCTATTGCATTATTAATAAGTAAAGAAAATACCCACATAGGAAAAGATAAAAAAGTAAGAAAAACCATAAAAGGTACTTTCCCTAAATTAAAATAGCTTAAAACTTTATTTAATACTAATAAATCTGACGCTGTATTTCCCTCGACATCGGTATCTATTTCTACATCTATTTCGGGTTCTACCTCAACATCAAAATCTAGAAAATCGATTCCAAATACTCCGAAAATAACAACTAGCCAGTAAAATACTACAAGCATAAAAAGAGTGGAAGGTATAAAATTTACTGCCGAAAATACAAGATGAAAAAAATCACTCATTTGTGGTTTATTGTTTTGAAATATTAATTAATTCGTTTGAATATTCACTCAACAAAAAGCTTAAAGAATTTATAGAAGCTTCTAATTCATTAAAATCTAAATTAGCTAATTGTAATGTATCTCTAAAAATTACTTTTTCTCCCGATTCATCAAGTACAAATGCCCCGTGTATAATGTTTCGGTTAGTTGTTAACAGAAACTTAAATCCATTTTTATTGTCTGGCGATATATCAAACAAATATTGCTCAATAATTAACAAAGGACTGGCGCAACCTATAACTAAATTATTAAATCCTAATTCTTCATTATTTATTACAAATATTTCATCTTCTCTATTTTCTAAAGTAATATTACAGCCTAAATCTAAAAGGTAGCTTTTCACTAATTCGAACGGTGTTTTCATTTCTTTAATTTTTTTTACGTTTCTAAAAGTACTCTTTTCTTATTTAATGACCAATTTTAACTTTGATATAATCAGTTTTATACCTAAAATCAATAAATTCACAAATTTAAACTATATTTTTTCACAAGATAAAATCATTTGAGTATCTTGTTTCTTACGTAAGAAAAAACTTTATAAGAGGCGAGTATCAATTAAAAAAAACTTACCTTTAGCTAAAAAAAACTTACTCAATGATTAAAATATACCATAATTCAAGATGTTCCAAAAGCAGAAATAGTTTAAATCTACTTAATGAAAATAACTTAAAATTTGAGGTTGTTGAATATTTAAAAACACCATTAAACAAAAAAGAATTAATCGAATTAATATCTAAATTAGGTATTCAAGCAAAAGACTTAATTAGAAAAGGAGAAAAGGATTTTAAAGAAAATTTTAAAGGAAAAGAATTAAGCGAAGACCAATGGGTTGACGCTATGATTCAATTTCCAAAACTGATAGAAAGACCAATTGTTGAAAAAGATGACAAAGCGGTAATAGGAAGACCAATTGAAAATGTAATTGAACTAATAAAATAGCAACACCTTATCTATTGTTTATCCTCTATTATTTCAGTTAATATACTTGATAATTCTAATTTTTCATAAGCTATCATTTGCGGTATGAAACTTTCGTTGGACATTCCTGGAACTGTATTTACTTCAATCAGATATGGTTTTTCGTTGACGATTATATAATCTATTCTAGCGATACCCTTTATCGCTAGAATGTTTGAAACTTTCAAGGTTATTTCTTTTATATTTTTTGTCCATTCATTTGGAATTGGAGCGGGTATTATTTCTTCAGATTCGCCTTTATACTTTGCTTCAAAATTAAAAAATTCATGTGTGGTAACAACTTCAGCTATGGGCAAAACATGATAACCTTTTTTAGTTTTATAAATGCCATTTGTAACTTCCCTTCCTTCTAAAAAAGACTCAATAATTACTTGACTTCCATGCACCATTGCTTTATGGATTGCCGTTTTCAATTGATTGGATTCGGTTACTTTCGTAATTCCAAAACTGCTTCCTCCATCGGCAGGTTTAACAAAACAAGGTAATCCCAATTGTTTAACTATTAATTGCACGTCAATATCGTCTCCTTTTCGATATAAAATAGCATCGGCAACGTCAATATCAAAACTTTTTAAAAACTGATTGCAAACAAACTTATTAAAAGTAAGTGTTGATGTTGTATGCGAAGACGTGTTGTAAGGAATATTTAACATATCAAAATAGGCTTGGAGCTTACCGTCTTCTCCAGGTGTTCCATGCACGACTATAAAAGCATAGGCAAAGGTATATTTTTGACCATTTAATTGATAAGAAAAATCACCTCGGTTCAATTCAATTTTCTGTTCAGAAATGTAAACAAACCATCCGTTTGAATCTATTGAAACACGAATAGGAATAAATAAATCTGTCGCTATATTGTCAAACACCAATTTAGCACTTTTTCTAGATATTATTTCTTCGCTACTATATCCTCCTTCTATTATTGCAATTCTTTTCATTTCTGTTTTTTTTACTCACATCAAAAATATTATAAAATTCAATTTACGACTCAACTTTTTACTTATATTTTAAACAAACAAACGTTATTAACTAGCTATTTAAACAAACAAAAAAAGTAAGTTAAAGTCAAAATAAGAATACAAAATATTGAAATAATTATAAATAGATTAATTGGTTTAAAATATCTTTTGAGTAACTTTACAGCAGAATAAAATAAAACATGAAATATTATAAAAATATATTAGAAACTATTGGAAATACACCATTAGTTAGAGTAAACAAGGTTTGTAAAGATATCGACGCATTGGTATTGGCAAAAGTAGAAACAACAAATCCTGGAAATTCTGTTAAAGATAGAATGGCACTTCAAATGATTGAAGACGCTGAAGCTGACGGAAGATTGAAGCCAGGAGGAACTCTAATTGAAGGAACTTCGGGAAACACAGGAATGAGATTAGCTTTAGCTTGTATTATAAAAGGGTACAAATTAGTTTGTGTTTTGAGCGACAAACAAAGCAAAGAAAAAATGGATATTTTGAGAGCCGTAGGTGCAGAAGTACATGTTTGCCCAACGAATGTTGCTGCAGACGATCCTCGTTCTTATTATTCGGTTTCGAAGAGATTAGCTGAAGAAATTCCAAATTCTAGGTATGTAAATCAATACGATAATCCTTCTAATGCTAAAGCTCATTATTTGAGTACAGGTCCAGAAATATGGGAGCAAACCGAAGGGAAAATTACACACTTTGTAGTAGGAGTTGGTACTGGAGGTACTATTTCAGGAGTTGGTAAATACCTAAAAGAGAAAAATCCTAATATAAAAATGTGGGGGATAGACACTTACGGTTCTGTGTTTAAAAAATACCACGAAACAGGGATTTTCGATGAAAATGAAATATATCCTTACATAACAGAAGGAATAGGTGAAGATATTTTGCCTAAAAATGTTGATTTTAGTGTTATTGATAAGTTTGAAAAAGTAACCGACAAAGACGCTGCTATTTACCAACGTAAACTAGCAAAAGAAGAAGGCATATTTGTAGGGAACTCTGCTGGTTCAGCAATCAAAGGATTATTACAACTAAAAGAACATTTAACAAAAGACGATGTTGTTGTTGTTTTATTTCACGACCACGGAAGTAGATATGTAGGCAAAATGTTTAACGACGATTGGATGCGTGAAAGAGGATTCTTGGAAGATGAAAAATCTTGCGCTGTTGATTTGATTAAAGACCACCAAGGAAAACATTTAGTTTCTGTTTCTGGAGATACTCCTATTTCTCAAGCAATGATAATGATGAAACAATATGGAATTTCTCAAATACCAGTCATAGAAAACAATGAATTTGTAGGTTCGCTTACTGATAATCATCTATTTGCTCAATTAATAGAAAAACCGACATTAAAAGAATTGCCTGTAAAAACCATTATGGAAAAGCCATTCCCTATTGTTGAAGCAAATGTATGTTTAGAAGATTTATCTAAAATATTTAAACAAAACGTAGCTGCTATCATCGTAAAATACGACAACGACAAGCACCACATAATTACTAAACAAGATTTAATAAATGCTATTGCATAGCTCCATAAATCACAATTTTAAGCAGAAAGGGCTAGTCTCTTTCTGCTTTTTTTTAATCTTTTTTGTTTCCATTAAAGGGCAAAAAGATTCAATTCCTAGTAATTTTGAATTAAGTTTTGGGCAATCTACCTTATTTATTTCCCTTGATTACGCAAACCAAATCAAAAAAAGTCAAAACCTAATTGTACCAACAAACTCAATGTTATTCTTTGCCGAATTTAGGCCTTTTAAAAAAATCAGTATTCCTGTTTTTTTTAACCTTCCTACCGAAAGCAAACAATTTATCGAAAACGGAGTACTTGTTAGCCAAAGAGCCTCATCAACCCTTGGAACAGGTTTAGAATTTAAACTATTTGACTTTAAAATACCTTATGATTCTAAACTAGAATTTGATGCAGCAACATTAGGTAGTGTTTTATTTAGAAACAACAAACAAATGGTTTTTGCACCACTAATTACCAGCAGGATAAAAATAATAAAAGACCAAAACTTTATAATGTACATCGGTTCAAGTTATTCCGTAGGAGTTGACACTTGGGGGCTATTTTATGGAACAGGTTATATATTCTAACTATGAAAACATTAGACATGATGAAAAGGGAGGTCGTTATTCCCTCTTCCCCAAAACGAATTATTAGTTTAGTTCCCTCACTTACTGAATTACTTTACGATTTAGGATTAGATGTTGAAGTTGTAGGAATTACTAAGTTTTGTATAAAACCCGATAAATGGTTTCGTTCTAAAAACAGAATTGGAGGCACCAAAAATGTTAATTTCGAAAAAATAAATGCCCTCAATCCAGACTTAATTATTGGAAACAAAGAAGAAAATTCTAAATCCGATATTGAAACATTAGAAAAACAATACAACGTTTGGATGAGCGATATCAATACTTATCAAGAAGCTCTAATAGCAATACAAACGATTGCTAATATTTGTAATGTTTCGAAAAAAGGCAAAGAATTAATCACTACAATCGAACAAAGAAAACGCCAATACACCAACCAGCTAGAAAGAACACACAAGCCAAGTGTACTCTATTTTATTTGGAAATCACCCTACATGGTAGTTGGGAAAAATACTTATATAGATGATATAATTTCACTTTTAGGTTTTGAAAATTGCTACAAAGAAAATCGCTATAAAGAATTATCGAAAGAAGACATAACCAAACTAAATCCAAACTATATATTCTTATCTAGCGAACCCTTCCCTTTTAAAGCTAAACACCAAGCCGAAATACAAGCTTTGTTTCCTGAAACTCAAGTAAAACTAGTAGATGGAGAACAATTTAGCTGGTATGGCTCTCGATTACTAACCGCTTTCGAACAACCTTTTTAATAAAAAAAAACAAAACTATAATTTGGGCGTTCGAGCGAGCTATCCGTTCATAGTTTTGGTGCTGAAAAAAAAGAAAAAATAAGCCAAAAAGGAGCTCATAAAATCGCTCTTTTCGACTTTATTTTCTAATTTTTTTCAACACCAAAAGCTACCACTACTATCCCTAACGCAAACAAACTAAAATCTTAATTAACGTTAAACCGTTTACAATTCGAACTCAATAATAAGTTATTGAATTATAAAAACACTATATTTATACTCAATACAATTATACTTTTGGAAAATTTGAATCATTTTTTTTACTATAAAATTTTACAACTATAGTATTAAAAGAAAAAATCTAAAAGAAAACATAAAGCTATTTCTGTTGAATATTTTTTTTATTAATTATAATTCACTCAAGTCAATATTGAAAATTATTATTTCAAGAAACCTTAACTAACCTTTCTAATGTCTAGAGAAAATTTAAAAAACTTAACCCCAAGAAAAATACCAAAAGCAAAGGTTAAGAAAAAAACACATCTAAAAACACCAAAGAGGAGTTAACATTAAAAGGTAAAATAAAAATCATGCTTTTAACATGGTTGGCGATTCTTTCTCCCTTACTAATCATTGCTTTAATGTTGGTTACAACATTTGAATCCGACTTACCATCAATAGAAGCTTTAGAAAACCCTAGAAGTGACGAATCGACAAATGTATATGATGCCAATGGGAAAATAATAGGAACTTTTTTTGCCATGCACACCAACCGAACAAAGGTAACCCATCAAGAATTGCCAAAAGATATTATCAATGCATTAAAATCTACCGAAGACAAAAGGTTTGAAAATCATTCGGGTGTAGATGGACGAGGCTTAATTAGAGCAGTATTGGGAGCTGTAATTGGACAAAATAGAGGGGGAGCAAGTACTATAACTCAACAGTTAGCAAAAATGATGTTTCACGAACCTGCAAAAACACCTTACAAACGAATAAGACAAAAATTTGCAGAATGGATTATCGCCAGTCGATTAGAAACAAGATACACTAAAGATGAAATAATAGCCATGTATTTCAATCAATTCGATTTTACGCACAATGCCGTAGGAATACATTCAGCGGCTCGTATTTACTTTGGCAAAAAGCCCAAGGATTTGAAAATAGAAGAATGTGCAGTTCTAGTAGGAATGGCTAAAAACCCTAATTTTTACAATCCAAAATCTCACCCCGACAATGCTAAAAGAAGACGAGAAGTTGTCTTAAAATTAATGATGGGACAGGGTTATTTAACTCAAATGGAATACGATTCTTTAAGGGTTTTACCATTAGGTCTTCGATTTCAAAGCGAAACTTACAATTCTGGTTCAGCTCCCTATTTGAGGGCTTATGTAAAAAAACAAGTAAAAAAAATAATAAAAGAACAGCATTTAGAAAACGAATACGGAAAACCTTTTGATGTAAATAGAGATGGATTAAAAATTTACACCACAATTGATTTAAAAATGCAAAAATATGCTGAAAAAGCTGTTCAAAGTCATTTAAAATCTAGCCTTCAAAAACAATTTACAAAAGAAGTTAAGAAAAACAAAAATTATCCTTTTAGCAATGAGGTGTCTTCCAAAACAAGAAATAGCATTATGAGTAGGGCAACCAAGCAAAGTACTCGTTACAAAAATCTAATCAAAGCAGGGAAATCAAACAAAGAAATCAGAAAAATATTCGCTACTCCTATAAAAATGAAAGTATTTGATTGGACGAGTAAGAATTTTGAAAAAGAAATTACACTGTCCCCTTTAGATTCTATTAAATATTATAAACAAATACTGCGAGTTGGACTAATTTCAATTGAACCTACAACAGGTTTTGTAAAAGCTTGCGTAGGAGGTCCAAACTACAAACGTTTTAAATTCGACAATGTTTATCAATCTAAAAGACAAATAGGATCTACCATGAAACCTTTTGTGTATGCAGCAGCCATAGAAACTAGCAATGTAAATGGAAGTTTTGGAAATAGAACCCCCTGTACAGAATTTGCAAATGTAAAATACTGCTTAGAAATACCCAATGGAAATACAACTAAAATGTGGTGTCCTGGAGGGCAACGAAATTATGACGGTTATCCTACTCCTCTCTTCTTTGCTTTAGCCAATTCGATGAACAACATAACCGCCAAGCTAACCGAAACGCCGACTATAATACCTCGTGTAAATCAATATTTTGAAACAATGAAATTAAAAAACAAATCATTTACAAATGCACCTGCTTTAGCATTAGGGGTTTGCGACCTATCGGTAATGGACATTACTTCTGCTCACTGTTTATTTTCTAATAAAGGAAATTACACAGAACCTATTGTCATTGCAAGAATTGAAGACAAACACGGGAAAGTCATTTACGAATCTCAAGCAAACATAACTCAAGTATTAGATGAAAAAACCGCATTTGACATCTTAAAAATGATGAAGGGAGTAACAGGGGCGAGAAGACCATACGACGGAAAAATTGGCGGAACAGCCAGAAGAATAAGAGACACAAACAAGCCTTATTCTTTTGGAGGTATAATGGCAGGAAAAACAGGAACAACCCAAAACAATACCGATGGTTGGTTTATTGGGCATACCCCCGATTTAGTAACAGGTGTTTGGGTTGGATGTGAAGACAGAGCTGTACGATTTTCGAGCACAAAATATGGTCAAGGAGCAAATACTTCGCTGCCTATTTGGGGATATTATATGAAAGCCGTTTATAAAGATAAAACACTAAAAATAAACAGAGGAGATTTTATTCCTCCCATAATTGGTGGAAAAACAGTTGTCGATTGTGATGCTGTAAAAGATTTAGATAATGGAGATGTTTATTGATATTCAGCATCTTAAGATTTTAATGATTATATGAATAGCTATTTTTTATAAATATAGAACAATAGTCAATTCTTAATAAAAAAAAGGACTTCTCCGTAGGTTTACAATTCAACGTATAACCTTACTAACTTAATAAGGGGTAGCAATACATTCGTCAGGGAAATTAAGAGGTTAGTACAATAATCGTTATTTATAACTAGATAAAGTGAGCTGTATTTAATTTTAGTCTTATATTTGAGTAGGTGATTGAGTAAATTGTTTATTACAAAATAAGATTTTTTTAAGATATACCTCGCAACTTTTTATTGACCCCCAATTTTTATCAAAAAGATGAACAATTCCCTGAGTTTATTTCAAATTCAGGGAGTTTTGTTTTACTCGAACCGTTTTTAGATTCAGCATATTTAACGAATTGCAACTTATTCCTTCTACATTTTTTTTGAAAAAACGTAATGTTTTAGCGTAAAAAAGAGGTATGACAGGAGCCTCCTCTTGTATCATTTGATTTAGTTTTTTGTAAAGGGTATATCTTGCTTTATCATTTTTTTCAATCGAAGCTAATTCATACAAAGAGTCGTATTCTTGATTGTTAAAATGCGTGTAGTTAGAGCCTTTTTCGGGGTAGAAATTCTTACTGTAAAAAAGTTGAAAATAATTAATGGCATCGGGGAAATCAGCTATCCAAGATTTCCGATAGAAGGTAGCTTCAAATTGAGCGATTCGTTGGTTCATAGAAGATACAGAATTGATATCAACTTTAATTTTAAAACCAACTCGTTCTAGTTTTTGTTGTAAATATTCGCATAGAGTTTTGTATTCTGGGGTTGCAGATAATGTTATTTCAGGTATTTTATCAACTTCATTGTATCCAGCTTCTTTTATTAATGTTTTTGTTTTTTCAATATTATAGTTGAAACCTTGGATTGTGTATTGTTCAAAATCAGGCATTCCTTTTGGTATAAATCCTTTAGTGGCCGCAGTACCTATGCCGTTTCTTAAATAACGAATCATTTCATTTCTGTCGATAGCATAGCCAATGGCCTGTCTAATTAACTTAGATTGTAGTGGGCTTTTATCATGGTTATCCATCAATATGCCTAAATATTCGGTGTTGAGCCAATCTGTTTTTTGTAATGTAAATTTATCACTTAACTTGTTGTTTAGTTCTCCATCGGGATTTAATAACTGATCTTTATCTTCTTCATTCATACCCGAAATCATTTCTAAATTACCCGCTTTAAATTTTAAAAATTCTTGGTGTTTGTCTTGAATAAAATAGATAGAAACAGCATCGAGATAAGGGAGTGAAATTCCATTTTTATCTTTTTCAAAATAATTGATATTCTTAGCCAAAATCATTTTTACATCCTTTTTCCATTTTTTTAAATAAAAAGCTCCCGTACCTATTGGATGGGTAGAAAAGTCATTTCCAAAATGCTCTACAACCTCATGGGGTACTACCGAGCAATATGGTAGCGATAATTGATAAATGAGTGAAGGTTGAGGTTTTGAAAGGTGTAAAGTTAGCGTATTTTCATCTTCTGCTATTATGCCGTCAAATTTAGTGTTGGATTGCTTTAAGTTTTTAAAAATATAACTACCTGGAGAAGCAGTAGTAGGGTCTAAAATTCTTAAAAACGAATACAAAAAATCACTTGCTGTTACCCTTCTTGTTTTTGTTATTCCAAATAATTCACTTTTGTTGAAAAACACATCTTTTCTCAGTGTAAAAGTATAGGTTAATCCATCTTCCGAAATGTTCCAACTTTTGGCAATAGCAGGAATTATTTTTGAACTATCGTCAAGTGTTACTAAGCCGTTATAGAGTTGTTCTATTGCTAAAAAATCTTCAAATCGTCTTACGTAAGCAGGGTCTAGGGTTATAATTCCTGCTATTGCCAAAAGTTGGAACATTTCGGAAGATGGATTAACCTATACTTTTACACTGAGAAAAGATGTGTTTTTCAACAAAAG
>CAMZKF010000296.1 GCA_947311095.1 uncultured Flavobacteriales bacterium | reverse complement strand
GAGCTTGTCAAGCCATTGAAAGTGCAATGGCATTGAGTATTTGTTTAAAAGAAGAAAAAAATATTGAAACGGCTTTTTCTAAATATCAATTAATTCGGAAAGAAAAAGCAAAATATGTTACAAAAACAAGTTGGCTTTTAGGGAAAATGGCACAATCAAATAATTTATTAATTTGTACTCTAAAAAATGTTATAACAAAACTAACTCCAAAATTTATTACAGAAAAACAAAGTGAAAAGATTTTAAAGTTAAATTTTTAAGAAAACTACAGAGAACCGAGTAAACGACTGACAGTCAAATGACCGCCAGTGCACCTCTCTCTCCTCCAAGCGTAAGGGACTAGTACTTGGCGGTTAAATAATTATTCTTCCATTACTCATTTATTTCTATTTTTTTGTATTCCTTAGATTGCTTCGTTTACGTCATTTTCTTATAGTGCAAAAAACTTTACCCCTTTGGTATATTCTTGATAAAAGAACTATATTTGCCATTCGAGGTGTACACAAAGTATAAACGCAACAGTGGTTTTGTGCTAAATCGAAAAGTTAGTATCTTTGCTCTAAATGTAGAGCTAATTGAAAGGTAAATACCTAAAATAACTAAGCACCCTTACACTAATAGACGCTTCTAATGCGGCAATTTATCTTTGAATATTCCATAAGTCAACGTTCCTAACAAAGCTGCTAATAGAAAAACGATAAAAACAGAATAGCCAGAACCAACTAGTATATAAAGCGGACCAGGGCAAATACCTCCCATTCCCCAACCTAAGCCAAATATTATTCCTCCTACAAAATAATTAATAAAGCCTTTGTTTTTGTCTGCTACTACAACTTTTTTATTTTGATAACCTTTTAGTATTTCTTTTTTAAATAAGTACATCAACACAATGCCCAATAAAACAGCTGTACCTATAATTCCGTACATGTGAAAAGATTGGAATTTAAACATTTCATAAATTCTAAACCAACTCAAGGCTTCGGACTTATACATCACAATGCTAAATAAAAAACCTATGAGGGCATATTTTATAAATTTTATCATAACATCATTAAATAAGGCAATATAAAATGAACCATAATTAAACCTCCACAGAAAAAGCCTAAAACAGCATATAAAGATGGGATTTGTAAATTAGACAATCCTGAAATAGCATGCCCCGAAGTACATCCTCCTGCGTATCGGCTTCCAAACCCTACCAAAAAACCTCCTATTACAATAAAGATAAAACCTCGCAATGTAAATAGACTTTCCCAACTGAATAGTTCTTTGGGAAATAAGGGAACTTTTCCTTTTTCTACCACTATTCCCAATTCTCGTAACGAAACAATAGTAGCTTCACTTATCTCAATGTGCTGATTAGGGTTTATATAATGAATGAAAACAAATCCACCAATCATAGCACCAAAAACGACGACTAAATTCCAAATACTTTTTTTCCAATCAAAACGAAAGTAATCAGAAAAATTACTTGCTCCTATCGAGCAAAGGGTTCGTAAATTAGAACTCATTCCAAATACTTTTCCAAAATAAAGCAGTAAATACATTACAAAAGCAATCATAAAACCAGAAAACCACCAAGACCAAGGGGTCGTCATTAAATATTTTAATTGCTCTATCATACTCACATTATCTACAACTTAGCATTTATCCAATTGGGTTATCTAACATAAGTCCAATCTTTATTTTGGTACAAATTTACTATTTTTTTGACTATTTTACAGAATCTTTAGTAAAAAATACAATTTTATCTTTTTTTTATTTTCTTCTTAACAATGCAAATATAACCGCCACTATTGAAATGTAAACAAGAGGGATAATCCACGATTCTAAAACGAATATGGAGATTACAATTATAGGTATTCCCAAAAGGATTGTTAAATGAAATACTCCTTGATATTTTTTGTTTTCAGGCATTAATCTAATTTAAAATCAGAGGTTGTATGAAAGGTTATTGCTGGATAATCTAATTCTGCTTGTTGCAATAAAAATGGTGAATCGGCTAAAAAAACAGTATTCCCATCTTTATCGTAAGCTATATTGCTCGATTTTCTCCTTATAAACTCATTTATTTTACTTTCATCATCTGCAGTCATCCAACATGCTTTGTAATGTGAACGGTGCATAAAACTACAAGATGCATTATATTCATGTTTTAGTCGATATTGAATTACTTCGAATTGCAGTTCTCCAACTGTTCCTATTATTTTTCTATTCCCTGGTTGAACGGTAAACAACTGAGCAACCCCTTCGTCTGTTAATTGTCTCAATCCTTTTTCCAATTGTTTGGATTTCATAGGATCGTCATTTTGTACTTCTTTAAATATTTCGGGAGAAAAACTAGGCATTCCTTTATACATAAATGTATCTCCTGCTGTTAGCGTATCTCCTATTTTAAAAGTTCCTGTATCGTACAGTCCAATCACATCGCCAGGGTAAGCACGATCTATAACTTCTTTGCTTGAAGCCATAAAACTGGTTGGATTAGAGAATTTAACTTTTTTATCTAATCTTATATTCTTATAAAATGTATTTCGCTTAAACTCTCCAGAAACAATGCGTAAAAAGGCGATTCTATCTCTATGTTTAGGATCTATATTAGCGTGTATTTTAAATACAAAACCACTAAATTTGTTGTCGTCAGGTTCTACAAACCCTGCGTCTGATTTTCGACCCTGTGGACTTGGTGAAATTTCGACAAAAGAGTCTAACAATTCTTGAACTCCAAAATTGTTTAACGCTGAACCAAAATAAACGGGAGCTACTTTTCCTTCGAGGTAAGTTTCTCTTTCAAAATCGCCATAGACTCCGTTTACCAATTCTACTTCTTCTCGTAATAAATCGGCATCTTCGCTTCCTATGACTTCGTTTAGCAATGTATCTTCAAGGTTTTTTATTTCAACGACCTCTTTTTCTATTTCGGTTTTATTACCACTAAATAAATTTAACGTTTCTCGGTGCAAATTATAAACACCTTTAAATGTTTCTCCTATTCCGATAGGCCAACTCATTGGACGTACTTTAATTCCTAATTTTTCTTCCAATTCATCAAGCAAATCAAAAGCATCTCTCCCCTCTCTATCCATTTTATTTATAAATACAATCACAGGTGTATTTCGCATTCTACAAACTTCCATCAGCCGTTCAGTCTGCGCCTCTACCCCATTGGCACAATCAATGACCAAAATAACGCTATCTACTGCGGTTAGGGTTCTGTAAGTATCTTCGGCAAAATCTTTATGCCCTGGTGTATCTAAAATATTGATTTTCTTTCCCCTATAATTGAAAGCCATTACAGAAGTAGCAACAGAAATTCCCCTTTGCTTTTCTATTTCCATAAAATCAGAAGTTGCTGTTTTCTTAATTTTATTGTTTTTAACGGCTCCCGCTGATTGAATCGCTCCACCAAAAAGCAATAATTTTTCAGTTAAAGTGGTCTTTCCTGCATCGGGGTGACTGATAATACCAAAGGTTCTTCGTTTGCTAATTTCTTCTTGTAAACTCATAGTTCGCAAAATTAACTTTTATCCATTACAACCGAAAATTATTTATTGTTTTTTTATTTCTTTCTTTAACTAAAAAATTATTAGCGTATTAAAACTAATCGGAATTTTAGTAACTTAGCCGTATGAAAACATTTTTAATTCTTATATCGACTCTCTTTTCAAGTATTTTCTTCTTTCCCGAAGATAGTAAAATCAATGATTTTAACCCTAAATCTTCTTTAACCGATGTTCTTATGACTTTAGGAGATAAAAAACCTTTGCATTATACCAATAAAAAAGATACTGCTATAATTAAACAAGGTTTAGAAATAGTAACCAAAGGGAGAACGGTAAGTCCTAGTGGGAAAATGAGTCATTTACAATCTAAATATTTTACTTGTATTGATTGTCATAATGTACTAATGGAAGACCCTAATTTAAGAAAAAGTGACCCTGACGCTCGTTTAAGTTACGCTGTAAAAAAAGACATTCCTTTCTTATCAGGTACAACTTTTTATGGAATGGTAAATAGAGAACATTGGTACAACGACGATTATCAAATAAAATATGGAGACTTAGTAAAACCAGCAAAAGACACTTTGGTTAACGCTATACATTTGTGTACCGTCGAATGTTCGCAAGGAAGGGCTTTTGAAAAATGGGAATTAAAAGCTGTAATGGCTTATTTATACAGCATAGAATACAAGTTAGAAGATTTAAAATTGACACCAGAAGATTACAAAAAACTAAACTCATACAAAAAAGGAGAAAAAAACACAGCTTTAATTAAATGGTTAAAGACTTTTTATTTACAAAAATCTCCTGCTACTTTTTTAGACCCTATTCCTTCTGACAAGAGAGAAATGGGTAAAAATGGAAATGCAGAAAATGGAAAATTAATTTACGATAAAAGCTGTATGCATTGCCACGCTACGGGAAGAGTTACGAATTTTACCTTAGATCAAGACAAAATTGATTTAAAATTCTTAAAAAAACATATGGGAGGTAACAAACATTATTCGCTTTATACCATTACAAGAAAAGGAACTTATGCACTTCCTGGATATCGTCCATATATGCCTAATTATACACTAGAAAGGTTAAGCCACCAACAGCTAGAAGATTTAGCTGCGTACGTTAATAACTAATACTTTATCATATAATAAAGTATTTTTACGTACTCATTGTTTACCATTATTAAACCTTGTTCGTAGTTCCACCAGTAGTTTTCTCTATAACTAGAATTGGGAGCTCCACTTAGCATTACTTTTATTCCTTTTTCTTCAAAAGGTTTTTTAAAAGTCCTTTTTATTCTTCGTAAATGAAATTTATCTGAGACAACTATTATTTTTTTGTAATTAGATGCTAATGAATACGCTAAAATAGCTTCTGCCTCCTCTTTTGTACTTGTGCCTTTTACTATTGGTTTAATATTATTTACTGGAGTATTTAATTCTTCAACCATAAACTCTTTAGACAATATAGCGTCTGGTTTTTGATTGTCGGTGGTCATCAATACTTTTTCAACTACTTCTCCCAATGGTAAAATGGTATCGGCATAATGTTGTTGAAATAAATAAACGCCATGCGTACTTCGGTCGTAGATGTTTCCCCCCAATACAAATATTCCGTCTGCTTTTTCAAGCTTGTCTTCTTGTATTAAAAAGTTGCCTATTCCTTGTAAAATAGGTTTTCTAAAAACAAGCATCCAGCAGCCTATAAAAAAAAGGAAAAGCCACTTCTTTCCCCAATTTTGAGGTAAGAATTGGCTTGTTTTCCATTTTAAAACATCTATTATTTCTGCTAATTTCATCAAAATTATTTAACCAATACAACCAAATATTTAGAGATACTCCAAAACTCTTCTGCATTTTTTATCACCAACTTATCAATCGGGTTCTCCCCTACTAATTCGTAAGAACTAGACGGATGCGTCGTTACTAAATCTACTTTTTTGCTTCCCAATGGTATTTCCGTTACCTTCTCTATATTGATTTCTGTAAAATAAAATTTATTGAAATCATTTTTTAATTCTTTGGTTGCTCCAACCCCTAAAACACCTCCTTCTTTTGTAATGACTTCATTGTCTAACAATTCTGTTTTTGTTCCTATGGTGTACCAAGCTGTACTCAATTTTGCATTCGCATCGTTTAGCATACTTGCTTTGTCGGTGTAAGCTTCAAACAATTCGGAAAAAGCGGCATCTACATTTTCTAACTCTTGTTGCAATTGAAAAATTTCCATATTTTTTTCATCTACATCTTCTGTCAAAGACATTATCATTTCGTCTAATCCGTCCATTTTTAAATTTGCATCTTTTACATTGCTTTTTAAATGTGAAATTTTAGATTTATTTTCTGCCATTAATTGCCCCAACATTTTAATCTCTTCTACTAAAGAAGCATCATCTGCTTGTAAAGATTCTGAATTCGATTTTTTACTTAAAATAAAATGTTGTTTTTCTTTTATTAAATTTAAGTTGGCTCTAATTTCGTTTATATACCCAATATAATTGACTAAAGTCGAATCTTTTTCAGACAATTCTTTTTTCAATTCTAGGTTCTCTGTTTTCAATTGGTTCACTACTTCTTCTTGGTTTGAAGTTATTTGAGCTTTAGAACCATCAAGATCGCTATTGCATGAAAAACTACCTAACGCTACTGTTCCTATTAATATATATTTTCTTATCATTTTTTTATCTAATTAATTTTAATTTCAAAACTAACTATTTTCTATTGATTTTAGACCGATTTGATTAAGAAATTAAAAAGTAAAACCAAATTAAGAGTGAATAATAAAAATTAACATTTATTAATAGATAATTAATAATTAATAATGGTACTTTTGCCCCTCTTATAATAAGCGTTATGAAAAACAAAACCTATTTCAATTGGAGTACAGGAAAAGACTCTTCTTTGGCTTTATATTATGCCCAGAAAAATCCTTCTTTCTCTATTGATTTATTGGTTACTTCTGTTAATGCTCATCACAATAGGGTTTCGATGCATGGTTTGCGTAGAGAATTACTAGAGATTCAAACTCAATCAATCGGATTGCCCCTTACCACAATTGACTTGCCCGAAAGCCCTACAATGAAGACTTACAACGAAGAAATGACCGCTGTTGTAGAAGCTTTAGTAGAAGCTAAATTTACGGACTGTATTTTTGGCGATATTTTTCTTGAAGATTTACGTTCTTATAGAGAAGAACAATTAACCCCCTTTGATATAAAAAGTCATTTTCCTCTATGGAAAAGAAACACTTCAGAATTAATTCAAGATTTTATTAAGCTTGGTTTTAAAGCCATTGTTTTGAGTCTTAACTCTAGCTTACTCGACCAATCTTTTTTAGGAAGGGTTATCGATCAAGATTTCATCAATGATTTACCTGAAAATGTTGACCCTTGTGGCGAAAATGGAGAATTTCACACCTTCTGCTTCGATGGTCCTATTTTTAACACACCCATAGAATTTACAAAAGGAGAAAAAGTATTTAAAGAATATAAATCCCCAACAAAAGACAGTACAAAAAATATAGGATTTTGGTTTTTAGACCTTATACCTAAATAATTTTAAAAAAAATGGATAAATTAATAAATACATTAATCTCTACAAGAATGATGACCTTCTTGATGCTTGTTTTTGCAATAGCAATAGGAACAGCAACTTTTGTAGAAAATAGTTACGATACCATTACTGCTCGTTTAGTAATTTACAATACCAGGTGGTTTTCTTTAATTATGCTCTTGCTTGTTTTTAATTTTATAGGCAATATCAAACGCTATAATTTATTGAGCAAAGAAAAATTTTCTATTCTATTGGTTCATGTAGGTTTTATCATTATTATAATTGGAGCAGGACTAACTCGCTATATTGGATTTGAGGGAATTATGCCCATTTCAGAAAAAGAAGAATCCAATGTTATGTACAGTTCCGAACCTTATTTACAAATTTTTGTAACCGACGAGGTCAAACAATTCAAATACGACAAACAAATTAACTTTTCTGAATTATTTTCGGATAACAACGCTTTATTTTTTAGCAATTATTTTGAAATTCCTGTTGATTTTCCCAACAAAGGTCATTTTGACATTCGTTTTAAAAACTACATTAAAAACGCAGAAGAAGTAACACTCGAAAACCAAGAAAACGGTGTAAATATGCTCGAATTGGTTGTTGCGGGTCAATCGGGAAGAGAAACTGTACTACTTGCCGAAGGAGAAATAAAAACAATAGGTACGTTACAAATTTCTTATAATAACAATACAAATCCAGCTGCTATAAAAATAAATGACATAGCAGAAACATTAACAATTTTAACACCTTACACTATTCAAAGAACCGCAATGCCAAAAATGACAGTCGATACACTTTGGAAAGATTCGGTACAAACCTTCTCTCCTATGCACTTGCACAATGTAATGGGGACTCAATTTGTGTTTAAAAAAATGTATAAAAAAGCAATTAAAAAATTACAAAAAAGTAAAAACGATAAAGCGGGTAATTTAGACGCTTTAATTGTAACACTCGATTATAATGGAGAACAAGAAGACATTACAATAATGGGTGGAGCTAATAGAATGGCAAATTATGTGAAATTTTCTAAAAACGGTTTGCTTTTTAATTTAAGTTATGGAGCAAAACCTATACAACTTCCCTTTTCTATTTATTTAAACGATTTTATATTGGATCGTTACCCAGGTTCAATGAGTCCTTCGTCTTTTAAAAGTATTGTAACCCTAAAAGACTCCGCTAATAATGTAAACAGAGAACAAGAAATTTTCATGAATAATGTAATGGATTATAGAGGCTACCGATTCTTCCAATCGTCTTACGAACCTGACGAATCAGGAACAATTTTATCGGTCAATCACGATTTTTGGGGAACATTAATCACTTATATTGGCTATATTGTATTGGCTCTTGGCTTTATATTCTCTCTATTGAACAAAAACTCTCGTTTTATAGAACTTAGAAGAAGATTGAAAAAAATTAGAGAAAAACGAAAATCAATGGCATTGTCGATTTTATTTATAACAGGATTGCTAGGTTCTGCAACAGCACAAGCCCCAAAAGTTAACATTATTTCAGAAGAAAAAGCCAACGAATTTGGCGAAATGCTGGTGCAAACCTACGAAGGTAGAATAGAACCAATACACACTTTAGCCTACGACGTATTGCATAAAATATCGAAACAAAATTCGGTTACAATCGACGGAGTAGAATACTCGGCAATGCAAGTTTATTTGGACATGCACATTTATCCTCGTTTTTGGGCATCGCAACCTCTAATCGCTATTAGAGCCAATACAGGCGTACGAGAATTATTAGGTATAGAAGG
>CAMZKF010000295.1 GCA_947311095.1 uncultured Flavobacteriales bacterium | reverse complement strand
TTGGATTATGTAATACATAATCCAACCGAAAAGCTAATCAATTTCTGATTCGTTTCAATATATTTGAATATTATAGTCTTTTTTTGTACCTTGTAAATCTAAAACTTATTTTCATGTTAAAAACAATCTTAACTGGAGCTACTTTATTAATTACAGCTAGCTTTTTTTCTCAAAATCATAACCACAATCATTTCGACGCTGCAAATGCTAGAGATGGAGAACAAGTCGAATATTGTGCTACTCATAAAAAATTAGCAGAGTTAATGAAAGACCCTGCTTTTGTAGCAAAAAGCACGGCCTTACAAAATCAATTAGATGCCGAAGAATTAGCACTACAATCACAAGCAACAAATAAAGCAGGAACGATATATAAAGTCCCGATTGTTTTTCATGTTTTACACAATGGAGGAGCCGAAAAAATTAGCAGAGCACAAATACTAGATGCACTAAGAATATTAAATAGAGATTTCCGAAGACAAAATGCAGATGCAAATAATGTTGCATCTGCTTTTCAGGGAATGCCCGCAGATATAGAATTTGAATTTGTTTTAGCTACTTTAGCTCCAAACGGACAATGTTTTAGTGGAATTACTTATACTCAATCTCCTTTAACCGATGCTCCTAGTGGAAATTTTGGAGGATATGACCAAGCGAATGCCGTAATGAATGGAAACGATGTTTATCAAGGTACTTGGAATTGGAGTCAATATTTGAATATATTTATATGTAAAACAATAGGTGGAGCTGCTGGTTATACTTTTAATCCTCCATCTTCACCAGGTGGAGTTTATGGAAATAGTATTTTTGTTTTATCTAACTACGTTGGCTCTATAGGAACTAGTAGTCCTTTTACTAGTAGAACTTTAACACATGAAGTGGGACATTGGTTTAATTTAAGCCACACTTGGGGAGATAATAACAACCCAGGAAATGCTTCAAGTTGCGGTATAGATGACCACGTTAGTGATACCCCAAACACAATTGGAGTTACCTCTTGTAACTTGTCTGAAGCGAGCTGTAACAACACTTTGGCTAATGTCGAAAATTATATGGACTACTCTTATTGCTCTAAAATGTTTACTCTTGGTCAACGTTCAAGAATGAGAGCTTCAATACAATCTTCTATCGGAGGAAGAAACAATTTATGGAAAACGGCAAACTTAAATGCTACAGGAGCGAACGGAAACCCTCCATTATGTAAATCAGATTTTTCAGCTAGTCAAAGGATTGTTTGTGCTGGAGAACAAGTCGATTTTAGCGATATGTCTTACCACTCTCCATCTAGTTGGAATTGGTCTTTCTCTGGAGGTACACCTGCAACATCTTCAGTTCAAAACCCATCAATTACATACAACACTCCTGGAACTTATACTGTTAGTTTAACAGTAACTAAAAACGGTTCTAATGTTTCAGAAAGTAAAACTCAGTACATTAAAGTATTGCCTCAAACTGGAATTGCGCCAATTCAAGAAGGGTTTGAATATACTACAACATTACCATCAAACAAATGGTTTATTAACGATTCACAAAGCGATTTTTCTTGGGAGACTACAAACACAACAGCTTACGAAGGGACAAAATGTGTAATGGTAAACAACAATACAAACCATATTGGTGACAAAGTAACACTTGAAAGCACAACTATAACATTGGATTTAAATATTTCAGCTTCTATTAGTTTTAAATATGCATTTGCCAAAAGAAACAATGGAAACAATGACAAATTAAAAGTAATGGTTTCTAAAAATTGTGGACTAACTTGGTCAACAAAGAAACAATTGAGCGGTTCAACATTTACGACTGCGCCAAACACTTCTGGAGAATTTGTACCTACAAGTTCACAATGGAAAACAGCAACAATAAATACCAACAGTTTAAATAGTTACTTAAATAGTAAGTTTAGAATTAAATTTGTATTTGAAAGTGACGGAGGAAACAACCTCTATATAGACAATGTTAATATAGATGGACCTGTTACAATAAAAGAAAACAAGTTTTTAGATAATTTAAACCTATATCCAAATCCAACAGAAGGTTTAACAACGTTAAGTTTTGAAACAAATGAAGTTTTAAATAATATTTCAATTGACTTGTACGACGTAATAGGCAAAAAAATAAAGACGATACACAATGGACAATTATCAACAGGAAACAACACCTTTACAATTAACACTTCCGCTTATGAAAAAGGTATTTATTTTATAAAAATAAACAATAACGGAAACAATATTTTAAAAAAATTAATCGTTAAATAAAAAAAGTAAAGCCTACTTTTTTTATTGAAAACCTACTCAAACCGAAAAAATAATCGGTTTGAGTACAAAACCTTAATTTAAGTTTAAAAACAATACATGAAATATTACCTGTTACTCGTTTTAATAATTGTAAGCTCCTTTACTTATAGTCAAACAGATGAATATGTAAATAATACAGCTTCGGAAGCTCCCTATTCATTAAAAGAACATCTTTATACTGGTGGTAATTTTGGATTTAGTATTTCAGGAGGTCTAATGTACCTCGAAATATCTCCATTATTGGGCTATAAAATAAACGACAATTTATCGGTCGGGCTTAGCTCTAAATATGTCAGCATAGGACCTGTCAACAAATCGGTTAATTTATACAGAAGTTATAAATATTATGGAGGTGGTATTTTCTCACAATATAAAATAAACGAATCGCTTGTTTCGCTTGTAGAATATCAGCTCTTGAACGTTGAAAATGTAAATCCTAATGCTCAAAAATTTGGAGAAAGAGTAATGAGCAACACCCTACTTATAGGAGGTGGATATAGAAGTGAGGTTCTTGGAGGCGTAAATTTAACCCTATACTTACTCTACGACGTAATAGACGACATAAATTCACCCTACCGATACAGTTATATGTTTGGACCTAATAGCATCCCTGTTATTTATAGGATAGGTTTTACTTATGGATTCTAATTTTTATTTGTAATTTTGTTGTCGGAATTTAATACAAAGCGAATTGAACAACAAAAATTCAAATACGAAGTGCTTTCACTGTGGCGACGACTGTGGAAAAGACCCCATTCAATTTGATGATAAATATTTTTGTTGTAACGGTTGCAAAACAGTTTATGAAATAATAAACACTACAAATTTAGACAACTATTACCAATTAGAAAAAACACCTGGTCTAAAACCATCTTTTTCAAATTCTGGAAAGTACAAATACTTAAATCTTCCAGAAATAGCAAACCCTCTTTTCGACTTTAGAGAAGGAGACATTCGAAAAGTCCGTTTATTTTTACCCGAAATTCATTGTAGTTCATGTATTTGGCTATTAGAAAATTTACACAAATTAAACAGTGGAGTTATAGCTTCAGAAGTCAATTTTGTAAAAAAAGAAGCTTCAGTTACCTTTAATATTTCAAGCATAACATTTGAAGAGCTCGCTACACTACTCGACAAAATTGGATATCCTCCAAAATTTAGCGGAGGAGACGAAAACAAACAAAAAAATACTTCAAAACAAGCTTTTTACAAACTAGGCGTAGCTTTTTTCTGCTTTAGTAACATTATGTTGTTTAGTTTCCCAGAGTATTTAAACTTTGATAGTTCATACCTAGAGTTTAGAGCATTTTTTTCATGGGCTATATTAGCCTTTTCTATTCCAATAATAACTTACTCGGCCAAAGAATATTGGGTTTCTGCTTATAAAGCACTACGAGCAAAGACCCTAAATTTAGACGTACCAATAACCTTAGGCATAACTGTTTTATACCTGAGAAGTGTTTACGACATTCTCAATTTTAACGGACCTGGTTATATGGACTCTTTTGCTGGATTTGTTTTATTTTTATTAATTGGAAAATTATTTCAAGACAAAACATACCAAGCATTATCTTTCGAAAGAGATTACAAATCTTATTTTCCACTTGCGGTAACTAAAATAGAAGAAAACAAAGAGATTATAATGCCATTGAACAAAATAGAAGAAGGCGACATTATTCTAATAAAAAATGAAGAAATAATACCCGCAGATGCTATCTTGAAATCAGAAAAAGCAAGAATAGATTATAGTTTTGTTACAGGAGAAGCAAAAGCGATTATAAAATTTAAAGGAGAAGAAATTTTTGCAGGAGGAAAACAAGTCGGCGACGCTATTGAATTAAAAATATTAAAAAAAGTAGAACACAGTTACCTTACCCAATTATGGAATCAAAAAGCATTTGACAAAGAGGAAAATAACAATTCATTAAAAAACCTAACTGATAAATTAAGTCAAGTTTTTATTCTAATCATTATTATAATTGCCTTTACAACAGGAATAGTTTGGGCTTTTATCGATATTTCAAATGTAATCAATATTGTAACAGCTGTATTAATAGTTGCTTGTCCATGTGCCTTAGCTCTCTCTATTCCTTTTACATTTGGAAACGCATTAAGAGCTGCTGGAAACAACAAACTCTATTTAAAAAACGTAGATGCAATAGAGCAAATGGGGAGAATAACAGATATTGTATTTGATAAAACAGGAACAATAACAACAGGAAATACATCTAAAATATCGTTTATTGGACAAGCATTAACAATAAAACAAGAAGAAGCCATCACTTCATTGGTTCGAAACTCATCTCACCCCTTAAGTTTGGCAATCTATAATTATTTAAAAAACAAAATAAACGAACGTCCTGAAGTATTTAAATTTGAAGAAATTACAGGTAAGGGAATAAAAGGTACTGTAGAAAACAATCAATATAGAATTGGTTCTCGAAAATGGATTTCCGTAAAAGAAACTTCAACACCATCTTCTGAAGTACACATAGAAATAGACCATAAATACATTGGGTACTACAAAATAGAAAATGAATACCGAAAAGAATTCTTAGAAATAATAAAAGGCTTAAGCTCTAACTATGAACTACACTTACTATCGGGAGATAACAGTAGTGAATTACAAAATTTAAAAAAATTCTTTCCAAAAGAAAAGCAACTTTTGTTTAATCAACAACCAATCGATAAATTAGAATACATAAAAAAATTAAAACAAGAAGGAAAAAAAGTATTGATGCTTGGAGACGGACTAAACGATGCTGGAGCATTAAAACAAAGTGACGTAGGAATAGTAATTTCAGATGATGTCTATAACTTTTCTCCAGCTTGTGACGGGATATTAGACGCTAAAAACCTAAATAAATTACCCCAGTTTTTAAACCTAGGAAAATTCAGTATAAAAACATTGAAAATAAGTTACTTTTTTTCACTTATCTACAATTTAGTAGGACTTTCTTTTGCTGTTTTTAACATGTTAACCCCCATTGTAGCGGCTATATTAATGCCTATAAGTTCTATTTCTGTAGTAATTATAACAACTTTATTAATACGTATATACACTTATCACAATTTTAAAAACTGACGAAAATCATATAAAAAAGTAACTAATGTAACATAAGAATACTCTTAATAAGTGTTAACTTTGTCACCAAAATGTCATTATGCAAATTATATATTTATTAATAGGCGTTAGTTTCTCAATCGCTTTGTTTTTTTTAGTCTCTTTTTTTTGGGCTACAAAAAACGGCCAATTTGAAGATGACTATACTCCATCTGTAAGAATGTTATTTGATGATGAAATCGAAGAAGAAAATATAAATAAATAAAAACAAAAGTAAATGGAACTAGAAAAGTTTAATTACGACAACAAAATTGTAAGAAATTTTGCCTTTGCTACCTTAATTTGGGGAGTCATAGGAATGATAGTTGGATTAACCGCAGCCAGCTGGTTAGCTTATCCTGATTTTTTTAACGAATACCTAAATTTTAAAATATTAGCATTCGGCCGTATTCGACCATTACATACAAATGCAGTAATATTTGCTTTTGTGGGAAATGGTATTTTTACAGGAGTTTATTACTCGTTACAACGATTGTTAAAAACAAGAATGGCAAGTGATTTATTGAGTAACATAAACTTTTGGGGATGGCAAGCGATTATTGTAGGTGCAGCGATTACTTTACCAATGGGATTTACTTCTAGTAAAGAATATGCTGAATTAGAATGGCCTTTTGATATTGCAATCGCTTTAATTTGGGTTGTATTTGGAGCAAATATGATTTGGACTATCATAAATAGAAGAGTTCAACACATGTATGTTGCAATATGGTTTTATATCGCAACTTTTTTAACAGTTGCAATGCTTCATATATTTAACTCTTTAGAACTTCCAGTTTCTTTTATGAAAAGTTACTCTGCCTATTCAGGAGTACAAGATGCTTTGGTACAATGGTGGTATGGACACAATGCCGTAGCATTTTTCTTAACTACACCATATTTAGGTTTAATGTATTACTTTGTTCCTAAGGCAGCAAATAGACCAGTTTATTCATATAGACTTTCTATTATTCACTTTTGGGCTTTAATATTCTTATATATTTGGGCTGGACCTCACCACTTATTATATACCTCATTGCCAGAATGGGCACAATCTTTAGGAACTGTATTTTCAGTAATGTTGATTGCTCCATCATGGGGAGGAATGTTAAATGGGTTATTAACCTTGAGAGGTGCTTGGGACAAAGTTAGAGATGACGCAGTTCTTAAATTTATGGTTGTAGCAATTACAGCTTACGGAATGTCAACATTTGAAGGTCCTTTATTGTCTTTGAAAAATGTAAACATAATATCTCACTTTACAGATTGGACAGTAGCACACGTTCACGTTGGTGGGTTAGGATGGAACGGAATGATGACATTTGGTATGTTATACTGGTTGTTTCCTAAAATGTGGAAGACACAATTATTTTCTACCAAATTAGCTAATATCCACTTTTGGATTGCTACGGTAGGTATATTATTCTGGACATTACCATTATATTGGGCTGGATTTATGCAAGGTTTAATGTGGCAAGAATTTAATCCAGACGGAACTTTAACACATGAATTTATTGACACTGTAACTTTCCTTAATCCTTACTACCAAATGAGAGCATTAGGAGGAACTTTATACTTAACAGGAGCAATCATAGGTTCATATAATTTATTTAAAACCGCAGCAATCGGAACATTAGTAAAAGATGAACCAGCTGAAGCAGCTCCACTAAACAAAAACTCTAGATTTGCTAACGAAGGATGGCACGGAGCATTAGAAAGAAAACCGGTACAATTTATTATTCTTTCATTTGTTGCCGTAGCAATAGGTGGAG
>CAMZKF010000294.1 GCA_947311095.1 uncultured Flavobacteriales bacterium | reverse complement strand
TAAAAACAACGCCTGAGTTTACTATTATTTTTGCTGTAGCTCCACCACTATTAACTGTCGCAAAAGCTATAGACTCGTTAGCTGTTACTGTAACAGTATGCCCTGTAACGACATTTACATAATCAGTAGCGGCTGGAGGCGTTGTTGCTGGAGACTGGACAACTACATAGAACGGGGGAAATGGTAGAGTCTGAAAAGACACAATATTCCATGTTGCAGCCACATTCCAATCTCCTGTTGTTGCGCTAATATATAATGATTGAGCATTCATTCTAATAAAACTACTGAATAGCAATATTGTAACTAAAGTAATTATTCTGTTCATATCCTTAAGGTATTACTCTTCATCTAAAATCAATTGAAATTTTTAAGACAAAGGATTATTTAACGTAAAAATAGTAGTTTTACTTCAAATATATGTTAAGTTTTTGATAAAAAAAGAAAAAGATATTTCAAACACCTGAAAAAACAGGACGACTATTGCAACATAAATCGCAAAGCAAACCCTGCTTTTGTATTGGCAGTAGGGAATGAAGTAGAAATAACAGGTTTATTTACAACCCTATCGTAATAAGCTCGTACCATCAAGCTTTTACTTAAATTATATTTTGCTGTAAATTTAATTGAGGTCATATTTTGCCCTGCTGTTGCTTGATTTTGATTTTCAATAATTTTTCGTGTAATGGTTTTGTTGTTTCTTATCGACACACTTAAATTTAGAGTTAAATCACTTGGCTTTATTTTTTTTCCGTCAAATTTAATTGGCAATTGTAATTTTTTAAAGGTATATCCAGAACCTATAACCAACTCACTTCCTTTTACTTCTGTAATTTGATTATTAGACAAACTCAATCCTACATTTCTGTCTTTTTTAATTTCTAACTTACCTTTTACTCCATTATTTAAAGTTGCATTTACTCCTATTAATGGTTGAAATTGTTCGGTTATAGAAGCATTCATTATTTGTTTTTTACTAACGTAATTTCCAGCCATATCTAATTGAGTTGCTCCGAAGTCGTCTTCTTCATAACTTAGATTAGTAGTGTAACTTGCAAGATTAAAATTAGAACGATAAGCATGAGTTAAACTCAATCTTTTTACAAACTTCTTAACCAATTTTATTTTCGACAAACCATCGTAAGAGATTCTCCAATTCGGCAACGGCATTTTTCTAAAAGGATTGATATTTTTTTCATTTACCTGCTGTCCTGTATATGCGGCTAAAAATGCACCTATGACAACATCTTGTTGAGAACCACTGTATCCTCCGCTATACCCTCCAGACCCTTCGGTGGTGTCTGAATGTAAATTGGTACTTCCTATCAACTGAGAAACTTCTGGTCTCAATGCTCTCAAATTATCAAAAGTTACGTTAGTTAAATCATCACTATTCGCACCTTTATCTTTTGTAAATGCGGTATTCCATGTTATAATCGACCGACTAAATGATCCTGTAAACCTTTCGTTTATGTGTTCAAAACCTGTTGCCGTTCTACCTAAGTTAGAGGAGTTATTTGCAGCTACATTATAATTAGCTGTTACATCTACACGCAAACCTTTGATTGGTTTTAACGTTGCTTTTAAATTTAATTTTTCTGTATGTGTTACGGCATATTGTGTGTTTATTAATTTAAACTTCGAAGAATCTACTAGCCACCCACTATTATAGGCTGTTTGTGCATAATCATACCCTGTTGCATTTCCAAACACATCTGTTTCTTGAAATCCTCCTGTTAAATATTCCCACGATTGACCTTCAAAATTTTGATCAAACCCTAACATTTCGGTTCTATTAGCAAAACCAGGCAATAAAATACCATCATTTGTAGAATACGTTCCCGATACATTTTTGAGTGACATTATAATTTTTGCTAATTCTTTTCCTATTTTAACACCGTCGTCATCTTTCTTATCTTTCTTATCTTTTTTATCTTTCTTGTCTTTTTTGCCCTTTGCCTTTGGATCTTTTTCTTCTGGTTTTTTACTTGGTGTTTTTCTAGGCGAAGGTCTTCTTCTTTTTTGATTTACTTTTTTGAGGTAAGGAACTTTATTATATAATTTTGTCATATTAAATTTTCCATTCCATTGTACAACCCGAGAATTTTGAACGACATTTCCTACATCTTTAAACGCTAAAGGAGCTTGAGTCCAATCGAAGTTAGCTGTATATCTAGTATTTAATGACATCCAATCCGTTATCGGAAATTTATTTAAAGGCCATTTATAAGAAACGTTCATCGTGTGACCATAATTCATTGTTTGTCCAAAAGAACGCAAGCTATTGTTCACCGAATCTTTTGCTGACTCCCTTTCATATCCAAAAGCTCCATAATCAACTTTTCCGTAGGGATCATTAATAAAGGCTCTATTTTTAGCTTTATAATCAAATTTTAAACTCTTTGTTAAGTCATATTTAAAATCATAATTCCTATCCCAGTTAAATGTTTTGGTATAATTAGGAACGGTCAATCCTCCTGGAATATTAGAACGTAATTCATACTCATTATACGTTCGATTCATTGTTGTTGTAAAACCTATTTTTTTAGGAGCAAAATAAAGATTAAAATCTTTTACAGGACGCAACCACTTTGATTTTCTAAACGCTTTTTTCCTTTTAAAAGGTTCCCAAGCTTTAGGTGTGTTGCTAAACCCATAAGTTAAGTTACCTACGTAATTCAACTTACGATCCAACTGCGTATTAATATCAACGTGTTTAATTTCACTGTACGAATACGAAACCGAAACATTTTTAACATCATAAAAATGAGGTTTTTTAGGTTTAGGTGGAGCTGTTGAAGTTCCTTTTCCTTTAGGAACTTTACTCGGTTTAGGATTTATTCTTACGTTAGTAAAGTTCAGCGATTTTCGCTCTGTAATATTACTCCCCTTTCTAAAACGTTTTTTCCAGTCTTCGTCTGACTCTTCTGGGTTTTTCTCAAAACTCAAATCAGGATTTAAGGGGTCGTAAAGAGGTTTTATGGTATTGTTAGAATAACCTAAGTACATTGGTAATTGCAATCCAATTCTATTTCCAAAAAACTGACCTAGCTGCACTGTTGTAGAGGCATCTACTCCGTAAACATATTCCTGCTGTCTTTCTCCTACTTTTTGCTCGATGCTTCCAAAATAAGGAGTAGAATAATTACCAGACAAAGAAACATCTGCAAAATCTGCCAACTTAGCGTTCAATCGCCCTATTGTTGCCCAACCTCCATGCTGATTAAAATCGGTCAATCGTAATTCATTGACCCAAACATCAACGCACTTTTCTAGGCCGTCATCGTTAGGCGACAAACTATGTTCTGCATCCTTTTTAGGATTTCTAACTCCTATCATTATCGTTTTTAGATTTTGTAAGTTAGGATTTCCTATTACCGTTATATTACGAGTTACATCATTTGGATCGGGTTGGGTAAACCGTGTGAATTTAGAAAAATTAACAGCGTTTCTATTTTTCTTAACTTGCTTAATAGCCGTCAAATCCATTACTATATTATTCTCTTTTGGCCAAACAGAACTTGGAGTATGATTTCCCCAAGGACTCATTTTAAGTGGCATTTCATATTCATAATAATTATTCTTAAAATCTGTACCCAATCGAATATAAACCGTTACATCTCCATCGGCTACATCGTCTTCTATAAATTTCTGTTCTCCGTGTACATACATTTCTATTTTATTGTAATTACGAACATCAAACTTCACATTCTTATAGGCAGCTCTAGCATCTCCATCTTTCAAACCACAGACATCTAAGACTAAAGACTGTTCGTTTAGTTGCGCTAGATTTGCTGTTTGGTAATTAACCTGACGTTGGATTCCGTCGGGCAACACATAGTGAATCGGTTCTCTACTTCCATTCTGCTCAATATTTACTGCATTTATAACAAAAGAAGTTCCTGACTCCTCTCCTTGTATATATTCTCCAGGAGCTAATTCATTACCACTATAAGACCTCCATTGTCCACGAATCAAATCTAAACGAGCAAAACGTAAAACAGCTTCTTCAGACCAACCTTTCATAAACATTCTCATAAAACGAATGGTTCTAAAATCTTGTATTCCATTTACCCGTTTATCGTACTCATTAATAGGTATTCTAAATTGATACCAATAAACTTGTTTTCCACTATTGTTATCATTTGCCAAAATACGATCGGTAATAAAGTTTTTTCCAACCACCATATCTTGAGGTCGCATACTTACTTTATATTGAAAATAGCTTTCTGTTTCGTTTAAGTTATTAT
>CAMZKF010000293.1 GCA_947311095.1 uncultured Flavobacteriales bacterium | reverse complement strand
CCTGATCATTAGGTAAAAACCAGCCAACCATAATAGTATCTGCAAATAGCATCAAATAGGCAAAAATAGAAATGGGAGCTAGTGGCATCGACTTTTTAATCACTCCATAAATACTGGGAACGGATTCAGGCTTATTAATAGCATCAACACTATTCCTGCTACCAATATAGTTACATGCTTCAGCTACTTTACAAGCCGACTTCCCCATTGCGACTCTCAATTCTGGGGTAAGAATAGCTGAAGGTGCTTCTTCTATTACTTTTTGATGCCTTCTTTGTATTGAACATTCTCTTTCAAAAAGAGACACTGTATTACCGTAACTGTCTGCTAATACTTGAATTTCTATGTGTCGAGGAGAGCCAACATATCGTTCTATGAAAACAGCTCCATTGCCAAACGATTTTACAGCTTCACTTATCGCTAAATTCATTTGTTCTTCAAATTCTTCTCGATTTTCAACTACTCTCATTCCTTTTCCACCTCCTCCAGCAGAAGCTTTTATCAAAATAGGATAGCCTATTTTATCGGCTTCATCTTTTGCTTTTTCTATGTCTGTAATAGCTTTATCCAATCCTGGTACCATTGGTATTCCGTAAGCTTTAACTGCTCTTTTTGCAGATAACTTATCTCCCATTACTTCCATTGATTCTGGTGAAGGACCTATAAAAACAATTCCTGACTCTGTTGCTTTTCTAGCAAAATTAGCATTTTCACTCAAAAAACCGTAACCTGGATGAATGCCATCGACATTGAGTTCTTTACATATTTCTAATATTTTATCGTCTCGCAAATAACTTTCGTTACTCGGTGGAGCTCCTACGCAAACAGCTTCATCAGCATATTTTACAAAAGGAGCATTTGCGTCGGCTTCTGAATAAATCGCTACAGATTTAATTCCCATTTTACGACAACTTCGCATTACTCTTAATGCTATCTCTCCTCTGTTTGCTATTAGAATTTTTTTCATACTTTTTCTATTTTAATCGAAAAACAAATATACTCAATTAATTCATTTTTTTATTAATTTGAATCTTTTAATTTATTTGCAACTTTGTTGTTTTTATTGATAATAAATTTTATACTAAAATGATTATTCAATATTTCTTCACTTTCTATTCTATAAATAAAATAACCTCCTTGTTTATTGGGCTATGTTACATCCATTTCTTAAACCAATGCTGAAAAACAACCAATGCCCATGTAGCTGAAACGGCATCTTTGGGACTGTTACTATTTAACTGTTGCTTTATTTTTTTTACTTCATTCCAATTTAAAATACCTTGCGTTTCAATCAATTCTTGGTTAAATACATTTTGGTTTAAATAGTCTTCCATTTCATTTTTAAACCACTTTAATAAAGGGACTTCAAATCCGTGCTTGGGTCTGTTTGCCAATTCTTTGGGTAGATCATCTGCAAAAGCATCTTTTAATATTTTTTTTCTTGATGTTTTATCTATTTTGTATTCTTCGGGCAATGAAAAAACATAGGATACTAAATCGTGTTGCAAAAATGGAGTTCTGACTTCTAGGCTATTTGCCATGCTCATACTATCTACTTTTTTGAGCATGTCGTTGGTTAATACTAAGTTAAAATCGGCATAAAGAATATCGTTCATCGAATTGACTTCAAATGGAAGTAATTGCTTACTTCTATTGTCGAAATCAGTATTATTTTTTACTAAATTTTGAGCTTTCAATGCCTCCATAAATGAAGCCCAAGAAATGTACCTATCTTTGTTTGACAAAGATAATCCTTTTGCGTATTTATCTAACTGGCGACCAAGATTTCCTATTTTATTTTGCCTCGATTGAGGTAAAAATTTGTAAAACGGTTTACCTGCTTTAATTATAGTATTTTTAAGATTTGATTCGGCTGCAATTCTCAAAGCTTCGTGCTTGTTGTAACCACTAAAAAGTTCGTCAGCTCCATCGCCAGACAAGGCTACGGTCACTTTGTTTTTGGTGTATTTACTAAGCAAAAATACGTTGATAGCAGACGAATCGGCGAAGGGTTCGTCGATGTAATCTAATACCCGTTCAAAATGCTCGTACAAATCGTTGTTAGATAAAGAAAAAACAGTGTGTTCTGATTTTATTTTTTTTGCGATTAATTGTGCATATTGGGTTTCATCAAAATAAGGTTCGTCTTTAAATCCTACTGAAAAGGTATGCAAGTTTTTGGTCAATCTTGAACTAATTGAGGAGATAATACTTGAATCAACTCCCCCACTAAGAAAAGCTCCAACAGGTACGTCGGCTATCATTCTGTTTTTTACCGATTTTTCTAATAAGTTTTTAACTTTAGTTTTGGCAACTTCGTAGGAATCGGTTGTTTGCTCTTGTTTCAAATAATAATTATAGTACTTTTTGACAACAACAGTCCCTTTTTTTATGGTGATAAAATGAGCAGGTAAAAGTTTTTTTACTTTGGTAAATATAGAATTGGGTTCGGGTATGTAATTGAATTGAAAAAACTGTGTAAGTGATGCTTTATCTATTTCTTTTTGAATTGGAAATTGTAGAATTGCTTTCATTTCAGATGCAAAAATAAACTGATTATCATCTTGATAATATAGCAATGGTTTTATTCCAAACCTATCTCGTGCTATAAAATAGGTATCTTCTTCTTCATTATAAATACAAAAACTAAAAAAACCGTCTAATTCGTTTAAAAACACTTCTCCTTTTTCTATAAATAAACGTAATAAAACTTCGGTGTCGGAATTTGTAGTAAACGAAATACCTTTACTTTCTAAGCTTTTCTTTATCGATTGGTAATTGTAAATTTCTCCATTAAAAACTATTGTATAATTTCCAATTCTCATGGGCTGGTTTGCTCCTTTGCTTGTATCTATTATAGACAGCCGAGCGTGTCCTAGCCCTCCATTTTTAGTGGTTACTGCACTTCTATGGTCGGGACCTCTTTTATTTAGTTGGTTCACGGCGTTAGATAAAAAAACTTCATCTGTTTTTTGATGTTTAAAATTTATATTCCCGACAATTCCACACATATTTTCTTTATTAAATGAAACACTTGATTTTGTGCTATTTTAACTTTTTTTTCAATTTTTAAAGTTACATTATTTAATTGATACAATACCATTTCATACCAATAATCAATTGATGTCAATGTTTATTTGGCAGAAATTCATGTCTCTTTTTTTTGCATAAGGGATAGAACGGTTTGTTTGAACTCTTTTTCAATTTTTCATTGAAAAAAGTGAGTAGTGATAGCCCGACCTTTTTTCATTCTTTTAATGAAAAAAGGTTATGCCCAAACTTTTATATTATTTCGTAACTTCGGCTATAACTTCGTGTATTATTTGAGCTGTTTCTTTTATTTCTTCTTCCGATATAATTAGTGGAGGAGCTATTCTAAAACTCTGAGGATTAGACAAAAACCAAAAACTTAGAACTCCTTTTTCTTTACACTTTAAGACTATATCTTGCACTATTTCGGGAGTTTTCATTTCTATGGCAAAAAATAATCCTATGCGTCGTATTTCTACTATTTGGGGGTGTTTGATTATTTTTTCAAACAGTTTACCTTTATTTTCTACTAATTTTATAAGTGTACCTTCTGTCAAAATTTTTAGATTTTCCAAAGCCGAAGCACAATTTACAGGGTGACCTCCAAAGGTTGTAATGTGTCCCAAAACGGGGTTAAAAGTTAGCTTTTTCATATAATTGTGACTCGAGATAAATGCTCCTATGGGCATGCCGCCTCCCATGGCTTTCGCTAGAGTTAAAATATCGGGAACAACATCGAAATGTTCGAATGCGAACAATTTTCCTGTACGCCCAAATCCCGTTTGAATTTCGTCAAAAATTAACAAAGCTCCTGTTTCATTACATTTTTTTCTCAATGCTTTCATGTAGTTTAAACTAGGTATTCTGACTCCTGCATCGCCTTGTATAGGCTCTATAATTACCGCTGCCGTTTGGGGTGTTATCAAGGCTAAATCCTCTATTTTGTTAAATTCCATAAAGGAAACTCCTGGCAACAATGGTCTAACGTGGTATTTTTTACTTTCATTCCCCGTAACACTCAAAGATCCATGTGTACTTCCATGATAAGATTTATAGCACGACACTAATTCGGTTCGTCCCGTTACACGTTTTGCTAATTTTAGAGCAGCTTCATTTGCCTCTGTTCCTGAATTGACAAAAAACGAAGAATTAAGTTGTTCGGGAAGTACTTTTGCCAATAAATTTGCCAATTCTTGCTGTGGAGCTTGTTTATATTCACCATAAACCATGACGTGTAAATAGCTATCGACTTGCTGTTTTATAGCCTCTTTTATACTTTCATTATTATGCCCCAAATTGCTGACAGCTATTCCCGAAATTAAATCGGCATAACGCTTTCCTTTTTTATCGTAGATGTAAATTCCATCTGCTTTTTCAACTTCTATTTCGTAAGGAGTAGTGGTGGTTTGAGCTAAGTTTATATTATTCAATTTAGTTACAGTTTTATTATTAAACAAATTTATTTTATTCTGGGCGTTCGAGCGGGCTATTCGCTATATCTTTTTTGTAAAAAAAACAAAAAAGGATGCCGCTACTATCCCTAACGCAAATAATTATCTTCTATACAGAAACCAAAGACTAAAAAACGAATAAAAGTTAATTTTTAGTGTTACCTCTCGTTTTTTATTTCAGCTTATCTATCTCTTTTTCTGAAAGACCTGTTATTTCTTTTATTAAAGATAAATCCATTCCTTTTTGTAACATATTTTTTGCAATTTCTATCTTTTCCTCTATCTTTCCTTCTATCTTTCCTTCTATCTTGCCTTCTATCTTGCCTCTTATTTCACCTCTTATTTCGCCTTCTTCTCGTGCAGTATCTAAAGAGTTTTTTATATCTCGATAATACTTTAAACTATCTTCGTAATCTTGGTATTCTTCTTGGCTAAACTTTGCAATTTCAGCAGTTTTAAAAAGCTTTAAGAATATATTTTCTTTTAATTCACTAGGAACTCTATCTAATTTATGAAGGTTTTTCAATACAAAAAGCCATTTTTCAAATCGAGACTTTAATTCATTTGCCT
>CAMZKF010000292.1 GCA_947311095.1 uncultured Flavobacteriales bacterium | reverse complement strand
TCTACTCCCGATAGAGTGTCGGAATAAGATTCGAAATCGTCTAAAAAAGGAAGCTGAAAAGGTTGCAACGAAGAACATTGACTATAATAATTAGATAAAAAAGCAGAAAATAATAACGTAATAATTAACGGTTTCATAAAAGGTGTATTGTATTCAAAAAAAATTATTTAGTTTAATCGTTTTTCAAGCTCAGACAATCTAGCCTCTAATGAAGTCACTTTCTGTTCTAAAGTTTCGATTAAAACCTGTTGTTCTTTTGTAGCATTGATTAAGGCATAGGTAAATTTACTAGGATCTACCTGTAAATAAGTTGTTGAAACACTTTTTCCAGATTCGTCAATATAACTTACTTCTTTTTCTGTTACCATATCAGACGAAATTAGTTTTAACTCTTGAGCTATTACCCCCTGATAAACATGATTGTTTAGAGATTTTCCTCCTCCAAATATATCTTTGTATTTTTTATTGTAATTAAAGTTATGAAGTTTTACCTTCGTTATCAGGCTCAGTCCCTCATTGTAACTAGATATATTCTGTTTTAATGTACTGTCCGAAAAACTAACCCAACTACCTCCCCCTGTTTTACTAGCTGTTCCAAAAACAGACAAAGGATTAGTTGGATTTGAAGATCCTATACCGACCCTACTATTCTGACCATTTATAACAAATGTATTATAATCTAAATTTGGATCCATTTGACCTTTAACCGCAATACGGAAAACATCACCTGTTGCTTCGGTACTTCCAAAACCTAAATGAGCTTGAACCGTGCCTCCGTCTTGAGACAAAAGGATGTATGCTTGATCAGATTCGGTAGAATTATCTGAATCTGCTTCTATTTTTAGAACAGCTTTTCCTGTCCCTCCTGAAATATGCAGTTTTTCAGTTGGAGTTACAGTACCTATCCCTATATTACCTGTTGATTCTATAACTAAACGATCAGTTTGAACACTCCCCGCTAAACCTCCCCATATACTAAATTGATTATTACCCGAACCTAAAGCTGTATTGTATGCTCTTAATTCCCAATTATTGTGAACTCCCGTAGTTTCAGAAATTCTTATTGAGACAGGATCGGTATTCCCTGAAACTTCCAAATTATTAGTTGTTGTATTAGCTCCTATTGCAACTTTTCCCATTGTAAAAATATTATCACTAATATTATCGGGGTCTTGTAGTGTATTTTCCTTGTACCAATCCTCATCGGCATTACCTGTATTGTCGGTTAAGTTTATCCATTTAGTACCATTCCAAAAATAAAACCCTTTACCTGTTGTCGCATTAGTATTATAGACCAATAACGATTCTATTGCTCCTGTAATTGGAGCTACTGCATTTAAATCTGTGATACTTACTCTTGGAATAAGCATTCCTTTATTACTAGAAGAAACATCTAAGATAGATGAAGCGTCTGGTATAGCTCCTGTTGTGTTAATGCCAATGTTTTGAGCATTATAAAATAAAGGGAAGGTAATCAAACTCGCAATAAGTAGTATTTTAAATAAAATCATGAGTAAAATTTAAATATCAAGTTCGCAAACATAAGTAAAAACATTGTTATTTCAAGACTATTAACAAATATATAAGATTTGCTAAAGCACTCAAAGACAGACAACAAGAACTAACATACAGAACTAAAACACAACTTACTCTAAGATAAAATAGGCAAAAAAAATAAAAAACAAACTTTGGTAGATCTTTAATTCAGAAACGACTCTTTTTGATTATTTAGTGTAAATGTAATATTTTGCAAACTCAGGTTAGCATTACTACAACGAAAATCGTTACCCAACAGAATTATACGGCTATACTCCAACACAGGTTTTAGAGGGAGCTATACCAGACAAAGACCTGTTTAAGGAGCAAAGACAAGAAGCTAAACGACTGAGGATTGAAGAGAATATAAATTTTATTGATTGCCCTGTTTGTTTTTAGGGTCAATCTTGTTCAATAAAGCCAAAACTATTGAGTAAAAAAATACAAGTCTTTAAAATCTGAATTGAATTATCTTTTTGACGAATTAACACAAAACCCAACTAAAGAAAAGTCAAACGGTGGTAGAGTTATGACTTTTGGATAAGTTACTGAAAAAAAGTCACCTTATTTTCTATTTATAATAAAGGATAAAAAACTGATTAAGAAGTTGTAAAACAATTATTTTATTTTTCACAAAATTCCTATACCCCCATATATTACGCTATTTTCTCAATATTGAGAAGGTTTTATTGCGGAATGCGTGGGGTGTAACCCCTCGTTACAAACGAGGTTAGTATAAATATTATTTTGAACATTAATCAGAGTCAGCGTATATATCACTAATGTAATTAACAAGGAAGTAGCACATAATTACAAAGATAGATTCTAGTTCATTTTCTTCATTAACAGTTAATTCATAATAACCATTTTTAGGCATAAGCTTAAAAAATGTTGACCTAACTATTGATATAGTTTCATTAAAGGAAAAATAATTTTTTATTCCTTTATAAGATAAAGAAAATTTTTTGTTTGAATTTAGAAAAGTTCTATGCTCAAATGTTATAAAACTTAATCCTTTTTTATACAAAATAAACTTATGCTTTAAAAAAGAGTGGTTTCCTATATCATATGGAACCCCATTAAAAAACATTGTAAAATAATTTTTTTTATTAGATATTAAACTATATTTTTCTTGTCCTTCATAAAC
>CAMZKF010000291.1 GCA_947311095.1 uncultured Flavobacteriales bacterium | reverse complement strand
TGGATACACTAATGACAGGTTTTGATTCGGTTCTTAATTTACAAAATAGAGTAGATGCAAGTCAGTATCCTACGTGAGACTAGAGGCTTGGGAAATAGATTCAACAACTTTTACACCTGCGCAAATAAGCCGTTGGCAATTGATTTTTACACCTGTACCCGAATGTGCTGTTAATCCTAAGAAAGGGAATTATTTTTCAGTTCAAAATGATTCAATTAATGAAGGTGATTCTGTACATTATGCTGTCGCTATTGAAAATATAAGTGCTTTTGATATGGATAGTCTAAAAGTGGACTATTGGGTGGAAGACGCCTCTCATACTAAGATTACTTTGGTTTATAGTCGTCAAGATTCATTGAGAGCAGGAGAAGTGTTGTTAGATACTATTCGTTTTTCAAGTGTAGGCTACCCGAATTTAAATAGTATTTGGATGACAGCTAATCCCAAGAATAATCTCAATATTCAAGATCAAGAAGAACAATTCTATTTCAATAACTTTTCAGAACGGTCATTTTTTGTAACCGAAGACATTACCAATCCGATATTAGATGTTACGTTTGACGGGATTCATATTTTGAATAAAGATATTGTAAGTCCTAAACCTTCAATTGTAATTACATTAGATGATGAAAACCCATTCTTATTGTTGAATCAAGATATAGATACGGCTAATATTCAAATTTCATTACTAACCCCAAATTCGTCTAGCTATCATGTGGTTAATTATGTAGAAAATGGAGTTGAAAATTTGAAATGGTATCCAGCGGCAGACGAAAAAAATACTTTTAAAATAGAATATTTACCAGAATATAAAGAAGATGGAATTTACAAGTTGAAAGTGCAAGGAAAAGATAAATCTTCTAATTTTTCAGGTGATTTGAGTTACGAAATAGCTTTTGAGGTTGTAAATAAATCGAGTATTACAAACGTGTTTAATTATCCTAATCCTTTTTCTACAAAAACGCATTTTGTTTTTACTTTAACAGGTGCAGATATTCCCGACCAATTTCAAATTCAAATTATGACTATAACAGGGACAGTTGTTAGAGAAATTGGTTTAGCTGAGCTTGGAATAATTAGAATAGGAAACAATACAACAGAGTTCTTTTGGGATGGTAAAGACCAATTTGGAGATCAATTAGCAAATGGAGTTTATCTTTATAAAGTTTCTGCAAAGATCAACGGCGAATCAATTGAAAATAGAGGAACTGCTGCCGATAAATCATTTAAGCATAAAATAGGTAAAATGTATTTGATGAGGTAAGCTTACGATGTTTAAATTTCTAATAAAAGAACTGAAGAAAGTAGAGCGGAGTAACTAAAATAGACAGTGAGACCGTAACTTTATTACAGGTCTCACTGTCTATTCATAAAATCCTTTAGGTTTATAGTTTATTAGAGTAGAGAGATAACTAATGTTAATTAAACTCCAAGCAATCCTTTATCTCTCAGGTTTTTTAAAAATTCGTCAAGCATCATTACATCAGGAATAATTACGTCTCTAGCTTTACTTCCTTTGTGAGGTCCAATTAAACCTGTGGCTTCCATTTGGTCAATAATTCTTCCTGCTCGGTTGTAGCCAATTTTTAACTTTCGTTGTATTAATGAAGCCGAACCCTGTTGTTGATTGACGATTATATAAGCAGCATCTTCAAATAATCCATCTAATTTTTCGTCTATTTCCTTTGAGTTTCCTTCGGAATTTTCATCTATAAATTCAGGTAATAAGAATGCACTAGGATAGGCTCTCTGTCCTCCAATCATATCGGTAATGGAATCAACTTCTGGAGTATCGACAAAACCACATTGCAAACGAATTAAATCACTTCCCGTAGAAAACAACATATCTCCTCTTCCTATTAGTTGGTCTGCTCCTCCTGCGTCAAGTATTGTTCGAGAATCTATTTTTGAAGTTACTCTAAATGCAGCTCTAGCAGGGAAGTTGGCTTTTATAATACCTGTAATTACATTTACCGAAGGTCTTTGAGTTGCAACAATTAAATGTATTCCTATGGCTCTGGCTAATTGAGCTAATCGGGCAATTGGTGTTTCAACTTCTTTTCCTGCCGTCATTATCAAATCGGCAAATTCATCAATTACTAATACAATATAAGGTAAAAAACGATGCCCTTTTTCTGGATTTAATTTACGTTCTATAAATTTTTGATTGTATTCAATGATGTTACGGACGTATGCATTTTTTAGCATTTCGTAACGTTGGTCCATTTCTATACAAAGGCTGTTTAATGTAGCGACTACTTTTTGAGTGTCTGTGATTATCGCATCTTCTTCATCGGGTAGTTTAGCTAAAAAATGACGTTCTATTTTATTGAATAAAGTAAGTTCTACTTTTTTGGGATCGACTAGTACAAACTTAACTTGAGAAGGGTGTTTTTTATAAAGTATAGAAACTAGAATAGCATTTAAACCAACCGATTTTCCTTGTCCTGTCGCTCCAGCCATCAACAAGTGAGGCATTTTAGCTAAGTCGGCAACAAAAGTTTCGTTAGATATTGTTTTTCCTAACGCAACAGGCAATTGCATGTCAGAGTTTTGGAATTTATCTGACGCTATTAAAGCTCGCATAGCTACAGTTTTGGGGTTAGAATTTGGAACTTCAATTCCTACCGTCCCTTTTCCAGGCATAGGAGCTATAATACGTATTCCTAAAGCGGCTAAACTTAACGCTATGTCGTCTTCTAAGTTTTTAATTTTTGAAATTCGTACTCCTGGGGCAGGGACTATTTCATAAAGTGTTACCGTAGGTCCAATGGTAGCTTTTATTATTATAATTTCAATTTTATAATGACTTAGTGTTGTTATAATTTTGTTTTTATTTACTTCTAATTCTTCTTTGTTTAAACTTGGTGTGCCATCTCCATAATCGATTAATAAATCGATGCTAGGTAGTTTGTATTGAGACAATTCTAGTTTAGGGTCAAATTCACCAAATTCTTCAACTAAACTATTTAGTTCTTTTTTAGATAATTCAGTAGCATCGTCTTTTGCTATTACAACTTCCATTTCTTCATTTTCGAGGGGGAGTTCTTCTTCTTTAGGTTTTAATACAATGTCAAATTCGTCATTGTTTGTTGGTTTTAAAGTCTCATTTTCTTCTGTAACTACATTTTCTGTAGGAATTTCTACTTCCATTTCTAAAGTAGGTTTCGGTTTATTTACTTTTTTAGGTGTTACAGTTCTTGTTTTTAAAGGTGTGTTGATGTCAAAATCTATAGTTTTAGAAGCTGTATTGTCATCTGTATTCGTTTTTTCTTTGGTAATGACAGCTTCTTTTTTTACATCGTTATTTATTTCATCTCTTTCATTATTAATACTTTCTTTTAGTTTGTTAATCCAAGCATAAGAAGGATTAAATAAAACAATTACAGCTAAATACCCTAAGAATGCAATGGCTATTCCAGCTCCAATACTCCCTGCTATTCCACTAAGTGTTTTAACAATGGTATAACCAAACATTCCACCCATAAAATCTAAAGGAGATTTAAAAATAAAGGCGAAAAATATAGAAAACCAAACTAAACTGACAATACTGATTTTTAAAGTTTTGAGAAGAGGTAATAAGCTGATTTTAAATAAAACTTTTACGCCAAGTATAAAAGTTAAAAAAGGAAAAATATAAGAAGAAACTCCAAACCAAACTTTTAGAAATTTATGAGCGGTAAAAGCTCCTAGTTTTCCAAGCCAATTTTTAACCATAACATCGTCGCCACTAAATACAAATGAAAACGATTTCCCATCTATAATACTATAGTCATTTTTCCATGTAAAAAGGTAAGAGGTAAAACAAATAAATAGGTATAACGTTGTTAATAGTAAAAATAATCCAATTGATTTTTGTGTTCTTTCATCGGTGAAAAAAGTGTTTATTTTTACTCCAATTTTAGATTCTTTTTTCACTTTGTCTTTTATTTTAGACTTTTTAGTGTTTGTAGAATCTCCCTTTTCTTTAAATTTATTTTTT
>CAMZKF010000290.1 GCA_947311095.1 uncultured Flavobacteriales bacterium | reverse complement strand
TAAGTTAAGATTGTTTTCAGTAACGTAAAACCGATGGGTCAATATAATTTCATTAGGTTTTCCTTCAGGATAAACAGCTATAACATAATTCCCCGATTTTCGTATTCTAATGTCTTCATTTGGAAAATCAACTTGATAATGAATGTAAGCTTGTAAAGAACTATACGATTGCTTATAGTTTTGAATGTAATTATCATTAAAACCATCGACGTATTCCATGTCGTCTAAGTTACTTTTAGTCCAATTGTTGTTGCAGTGAATTATTTTATACTGAAAAGTTTCAAAATCAGCATCTAAAACATCAAAATGAAATTCAAAAAACTCATTGCTATATAAATTAATAACAGGTTCGGATAAATCTAAGTTTTTCTTGTAGAGTAAAACACTAAAGATATTGCCTCGATATACTTTGGAATAGATTATACTGTCTTTATTTTGAATAGTTGTTTTTTTTAATTCTGAAGTTTTAGTAACTCTTTTTTTTGTTAAAAAACAATTATTAGAAGTGCAACTGTTCGAAAAGAAAAGAAACGTAAATAAAAAGAGAAGTGGAATTGTGTTTGCGTTGTTATTTATACTCATTCTAAATTAAGAAGTTATAGTTTTATATTGTTACTTTAGTTACAAAAGTAAACAACATTTTTTTACTTTTGTTGCTTTAAAATTGAAAAACAACTATATGTCAAAAACGATTAAAATTCGTAAAGGGTTAGATATCCGTTTAATTGGTCAGGCAGAAAAAGTAAAAATAGATGCTCCAGTAGCAAAAACTTATGCTTTAAAACCTACCGATTTTCATGGTTTAGTACCTAAGATGGTCAAAAAAGTTGGCGAACAAGTGAAAGCTGGAACACCAATATTTTTTGATAAATATCGAGACGAAATCCAATATGTATCTCCTGTGAGTGGTACAGTAAAGGAAATTAAAAGAGGGGCAAAGCGTAAGATATTAGAAGTTATTATCGAAGCTGACGCTACTATTGCTTACGAAGAAACGGCGGTTAAGGCAATCGACGCTCTAAACAAAGATGAAGCAAAATCTTTATTGTTGAAAGGAGGTTTGTGGCCGATGATAAAAATGAGACCGATTGATATTGTGGCAAATCCAAAAGATGAGCCAAAAGCAATATTTATTTCAGGGTTTGATACGCATCCTTTGTCTCCCGATTATGATTTTTTAATACATGGTAACGAAAAAGCTTTTCAAGCGGGAATATCTGTTTTAGGAAAGTTAACAAAAGGAAAGGTTCATTTGCAATTGAGAAGTAATATAGTTGCAGATAAAGCTTTTTCTGAGGTTAAAGGAGCTGAAATAACAAAAGTAGCTGGAGTTCACCCCGCAGGAAATGTAGGCCCTCAAATTCATGCAATTAATCCTATAAATAAAGGAGAAACAGTATGGGTTGTAAATGCTCAAGACGTTGCTATTATCGGTAAGTTTGCTTTAACAGGAAAGTATGATGCATCTAAATTTGTAGCGCTTACAGGTTCTAAAGCGAACAATCGTAAATATTTTAAGACGATAATAGGAGCAGAACTTTCAACTATTTTTAATGGAAATGTAGAAAAAGAACATACTCGTTTAATTTCAGGAAATCCATTAACAGGATTAAAAGTTGAAGCTGAAGGAAGTTATTTAGGTTTTTACGATTATCAATTAACAGCTTTGCCAGAAGGAGATGAATATAAATTTTTCTTAACAGAAGGGTGGTTGAGTTTAGGGTTTAATAAATTCTCGGCTTCAAGAGCATATCCAACTTGGATGATGCCAAAATCTAAGCGTTATAACATCGATACAAATCTAAATGGAGAAGAAAGAGCTTTTGTTGTTTCTGAACAATATGAAAAAGTATTCCCATTTGATATTTATCCAGTTCACTTGTTAAAATCAATCATAATTAATGATATAGACGCAATGGAGAATTTGGGTATTTATGAAGTAGCACCAGAAGATTTTGCACTTTGCGAATTTGTATGTACATCTAAAATTGAATCTCAAACAATAGTAAGAGAAGGGTTAGATGTCATTCTAAAAGAATGCTTTTAATTAGATAGTTAATAATTAAGACCTTAGTTTTTAAGTTTTGTAGCTTAAATCTAAAAAGTCTTGAATCTAAAAAAACAATGAAATTTTTAAGAAATATATTTGATAATGCACATGCGGCACTTAACAAATCGGAAAAGACAAAAAAGTACTTTCCGTTAGTTGATTCGCTTGATACATTAATGTTTACCCCTAATCACGTAACCAAAAGTGGTGCGCACGTTAGGGATGCAATTGATTTAAAAAGAACCATGATGTTTGTAATACTTGCATTGATTCCAGCTTTATTGTTCGGAATGTACAATGTAGGCGTACAACATTATTTAGCACTTGGAGAAAGTTTTACTTTTATGGAGGCTTTCGGACACGGAGCGCTAAGAGTTTTACCTTTAATAGTAGTATCTTATGGAGTAGGATTAGGTATTGAATTCATTTTTGCAATAAAAAATGGACACGCAGTACAAGAAGGATTCTTGGTTTCAGGAATGTTAATTCCTTTAATTATGCCAGTAGATACACCGCTTTGGATGGTAGGTGTAGGAACAGCCTTTGCTGTAGTGATAGGAAAAGAAGTTTTTGGAGGTACAGGAATGAACGTAATGAATGTAGCATTAACAGCTAGAGCGTTTTTATTTTTCTCTTATCCTACAAAAATGTCAGGTAATGAAGTTTGGATTTCTGGTTTTAAAGAAATGAAAAACGATGGAACTTTAGTTGATGGAATCACAGGAGCAACACCACTTGGAGATTTAGCAGCAATAGGTAAAGAAGGAGCTAGTTTTACTAGTTTAGAAGGATTTAATCAAGCAGGACATAGCCTTATGGATTTGTTCTATGGTTTATACCCAGGTTCTATTGGAGAAACATCTGTTTTAGCGATTTTATTAGGAGCTATATTTTTATTAAAAACAGGTATTGCAAGTTGGAAAATAATGTTTTCTTTCTTCTTTGGAGGTTATTTAATGGCTTTGCTATTCAACGGAATAGGAGGAAGTGAATATTTTGCTTTACCAGCAATAAATCAAGTTATGTTAGGAGGGTTTATGTTTGGAATGGTATTTATGATAACCGATCCCGTTACCGCAGCCCAAACAAGTACAGGTAAATACATATATGGATTTTTAGGAGGAGCTTTAGCAATTTTGATTAGAGTTGTAAATCCTGCTTATCCAGAAGGTGTAATGTTAGCAATATTAATTGCCAACGTATTCGCGCCACTTATCGACCACATGGTTGTAAGTGCTAATATTAAAAGAAGATTAAAAAGAGTTAAAACAGCATAAAGATGGCAGTTAATAGAGATAGTAACGGATATACAATTTTGTTTGCTTCAATTATGGTAATTATAGTTGGAGGAGTATTGGCTTTTTTAGCAACAGCTTTAAAACCAGCTCAAGAAGCAAACGTAAGAAATGAGAAAATGCAAAATATACTTCAAGCCATTGGGGTTGAAAGTACAAACGGTATTTCGAGAGATGAAGCAGGTAAAAAATTCAACGATTATGTTGTAGAACGAATTACACTTGATTTCAACGGAAAAGTTTTAGACGATAAAACAAATAAAGATGAAATTTCGGGAGATTTAGATGCTTTTAATATTAATTTATTGAAAGAATACAAAACAATTAAAGCAAAGGAAGATAGACATTATCCTTTGTTTGTATGTGAAGCCAACGGCGAAAAATTTTACGTAGTACCTGTTTTAGGAAAAGGACTATGGGCTGCAGTTTGGGGGTATATTGGATTAAAAGAAGATGGTACAACTATAAATGGAGCTGTGTTTGATCACAAATCAGAAACACCAGGATTAGGAGCTGAAATAACTAAAGATAAATTTGAAAAACAATTTATTGGAAAGACAATAGATGAAGCAGGAATTTACGCTCCAATTAAAGTTAAAAAACCAGGTTTTGAATTAGGTATTCATGACGTTGATGGTATCAGTGGAGGAACGTTTACTAGTGTAGGTGTAAAAGAAATGATGGAGAGAAGTTTGAAAGTTTATTATAACTATTTTAAAAAATAAAAATTTAGAAAAATAAAAGATATGAGCGAAGAAGCAAAAAAAGAACCTTTATTTTCTAAGCAAAATAAAAAGTTAATTACCGATCCGTTAAACGACAATAATCCAGTTACTATTCAAGTATTAGGAATTTGTTCGGCATTAGCAGTAACGGTACAAATGAGTAATGCTATTGTAATGTCGGTATCGGTTACAGCAGTATTGATATTGGGAAATGTTATTGTTTCGGCAATGCGTAATTTAATACCTAATAAAATAAGAATTATAGTTCAATTGGTTGTAGTTGCAGCATTGGTAATTATAGTCGATCAAATATTAAAGGCTTATGTTTATGATGTGTCTAAACAATTGTCAGTATTTGTTGGTTTGATTATTACAAACTGTATAATAATGGGACGTTTAGAAGCATTTGCTTTAGGAAATAAACCATGGGCATCAGCATTAGATGGATTAGGAAATGGGTTAGGATACGGTTTAGTATTGGTAATCGTAGCATTCTTTAAAGAGTTATTAGGTTCAGGAAAATTATTAGGAATAGATGTTTTACCAGAATCAATTTATAATATTGGATATATGAATAACGGATTAATGTTATTGCCTCCTTCTTCGTTGGTAATTGTAGCAATCTACATTTGGATTCAAAAAGGAAGAAACCCTAGTTTAATTGAACACTAAATATTAAAGAAGTAAAATTTATAGAAAAATGGAATTATTAAGTTTATTTATCAGAAGTGCCTTTGTCGATAATATGATTTTCGCTTTCTTTTTTGGAATGTGTTCATATTTAGCTGTCTCAAAAACAGTTAAAACCGCAGTGGGACTTGGAGCAGCAGTAATATTTGTATTAACGGTTACAATCCCTGTTAATTATTTATTAGAAAATTATGTATTAAAACAAGGAGCTTTAACTTGGCTAGGAGATGAGTTTGCAGACATGGATTTAAGCTTTTTGAGCTTTATTATGTTTATTGCCGTTATTGCTTCTATTGTACAATTAGTAGAAATGATTGTTGAAAAATTCTCGCCAGCACTTTACGGAGCGTTAGGAATTTTCTTGCCACTTATTGCCGTGAATTGTGCAATAATGGGAGGAGCTTTATTTATGCAAGAAAAACAATTTCCAACAATAGGACACGCAACTATTTATGGTTTAGGATCAGGAGTAGGTTGGTTTATAGCAGTAGTATTGATTGCTGCAATTAGAGAGAAAATTAGATATTCACATGTTCCAGCTCCACTTAGAGGAGTAGGTATGGCTTTTATCCTTACAGGATTAATGGGGCTTGCTTTTCTTGGATTTATGGGATTTGAACTTTAATATTTAAGATAGAAAAAAGAAAGATATGTTACAACAAATTATTATAACAATAGTCGTTTTTTTAATCGTAG
>CAMZKF010000289.1 GCA_947311095.1 uncultured Flavobacteriales bacterium | reverse complement strand
CTAATAGGAAATAAACGATGCTTTCTATCGACTAAAACAACTGTGGAGAGTTGTTTTATATCGGCTTTGATTAAAAAGCTAGTAGCATGAATCAATGTTTTTCCCGAGTTTAATACATCATCGACCAAAACAACAGATTTTTGCTCTAAAAAAGACAAATCTTGAGAAAGAGATATTGATTGTTTGTCTAGCGTTTTTTTATCAATTTTAAGGTGTAAAAGCGTTATTTCTTTATGACTAATTTGTTTTAGAATAGAAGCTAGTTTTGTCGCAATTTTAAGCCCTCGTTTTACAATTCCAATTAAAATTATTTCAGAATTATTATAATTAATTTCCAATAATTCCCTAGCAATTCGTTGTAGTTTTTGTTCTACTTGCAATTCTGTTAGTATTATCAATTCTTCGTTATTCATTTTTCAATTTTAGATACGTTAAAAATAAACAACCCCCATCCAATAAGCATACATAGACCTCCGATTGGAGTTAGTGGTCCCATAATTTTAGGTAGAAAAGAAATTTTCCAATCGTAATTTAAAGTCAATAAATAAATAGATCCAGCAAATAAAGACATTCCGAGTTTAATAAAAGTAATAGAGCTTTTTAGATTTATTTTCGGGAATGATTTTGATATAAATACCAAGATAATTAAGGCTAAAGCATGAAAAGATTGGTATTGTACAGCTGTTTTCCAACTGTCGATTTTAGTCAATGGAAATTCTAATGTTTCTTTTAAATAGTGAGCTCCCATAGCTCCTAACGCAACAGCGATAAACACTGAAATACCTGCAAATAGTAATGTGTTTTTCATTTTCAACTTAAATAGGTTTTTTAAAATATTGACTAATTTTGCGAAAAGGTTTTAAATAGAGGGAATAAAACTTAGGTTCAATATGATTAATTTCCCAAGCCATTCGGTCTTCTTTATTTGCTTTTATACGGTTTTTAAGGCTAGCATTACTTTGTCCTCCTACACGCATTTTGGTTATTATTTTATGTAAATAAGTAATGTTTATTCTTTCTTTGTGAATTAAGCGTAGCATAAGTTCGTAATCAGCAGCAGATTTTAAACTTAAATTGTAAGTTCCGTATTTATCATAAATTTTTTTACGAACAAAAAAGGTAGGGTGGGGAGGCATCCATCCTTTCAAAAAACTGCCTTCTTTATATGCTTTAGCTTCCCAGTAACGAATGGTTTTATTTGTGTTTTCCCTATCTACATATACCAAGTCGGCGTAAATACCATCGTAATTTTCAATGTTGTCAGCAATAGATTGAATAACGCTATTATCGGTGTAAAAATCGTCGGAGTTTAATATTCCCACTAAATTTCCAGTAGCTTTTTCTACTCCTTTATTCATTGCATCGTAGATTCCTTTGTCTGGTTCAGAAACAAGAATAGAAATGTGCTCTCGGTACTTATTTATAATCGCTAAAGTTCCATCGGTAGAGCCTCCGTCTATAATAATGTATTCTATATTGGGATAGCTTTGCGAAATTACCGATTTTATAGTGTCTTCTATGGTTTCTTCACTGTTATATGCTATGGTTATAATGCTGATTTTCACGTTCAAATGATTCTAATTTTAACAAAGATAATTATTCTTACGTAGTTTAGGTGTTAGATGTCAGTATTTCGAGCAACTTTAATTATATTTGTGCTAATTATGAATGTACAAAAGTTTATTTTCGATAAAAAAGAGGTTGAATTTACCGAAGGAGAAACCAGTTGGAAAAGTCCGTCTAATATAGCGTTAGTTAAATATTGGGGTAAAAAAGAAGGGCAAACACCAGCAAACCCTTCGATTAGTTTTACCTTAAAAAACTGTTATACGTTAACAACTTTGAAATATACGAAGTCCGATAATTTTGATTTTCAAGTTTTTGTAGATGGAAAAAGAGAGAAAAGTTTTGAACCAAAAATTAAGATTTTTTTAGATAGAATACATAAATATTGTTCCTTTATTGTGAATTATAATTTTGAAATACATACTAAAAACACCTTTCCGCATAGTAGTGGAATCGCTTCTTCTGCTTCTGGATTAAGTGCTTTGGCGTTGGGTATAATGGCAATAGAAAAAACATTAGACCCTACAATTTCAGATTCGTATTTTAAAGAAAAAGCTTCTTTTTTAGCTCGTTTGGGGTCAGGTAGTGCTTGTCGTTCTATTTATCCTGAATTAGTTGTTTGGGGGAAAAATAATTCTTTTGAGAATAGCTCCGATTTAGTTGCTGTTCCTTTTGTTGGAGCTCATAAAATTTTTCATGATTTTCAAGATACAATTTTATTGGTCGATAAAGGTCAAAAAGTAGTCAGTAGTTCGGTTGGGCATAACTTAATGCATAACCACCCTTTTGCTCAGCAAAGGTTTAACCAAGCGCATGAGAATTTAGAAAAATTAAAAAAAGCTTTAATTGAAGGTGATTTAAAAACATTTACTTCAATAGTCGAATCAGAAGCATTAACACTCCACGCTATGATGATGACTTCCAACCCTTATTTTATTTTAATGAAACCCAATACGTTAAGAATAATAGAAGAAGTTTGGGCATATAGAACAAAGCACAATTTGAATTTGACCATTACCCTAGACGCTGGAGCTAACGTTCATTTACTTTACCCTAAAAAAGAAGAAAAACAAGCGCTTAGTTTAATTAATAGTAGTTTAATTGCGTTTTGTGAGAATAAATCCTATATTTGTGATGAAGTAGGACAGGGGAGTGAGAAAATTAATTAGAAGGGGGAAGAATAATCGTGGGAATTTTTAAAAAAATATTTGGAAGAAAAAAACAGGAACTTTTAGAACCGATTGATATTTCGGTGTTAGAAGTTGACATGCATTCACATTTAATACCAGGTATTGATGACGGAGCTCAAACAATGGAGCAAACCTTAGAGCTACTTCAAGAATTTTCAAATTTGGGGTATCGAAAAGTTATTACAACTCCACACACAATGAGTGATTATTATAAAAATAATCCTCAAATAATTTTGGCAGGTCTAGCCGATGTAAAAAAAGCATTAAAAGAAAAAGAAATTAAAATTGAATTAGAAGCAGCTTCAGAATATAATCTCGATGCTGATTTCGAAGGGTTAATAGACCGAAAAGAATTACTCACTTTTGGAGCTAATTACCTGTTGTTTGAATTACCTTTTTTTCAAGAACCTCCCATGTTAGATTCTATTATATGGAAACTACAAACGAGTGACTACAAACCTGTTTTAGCACATGTAGAACGTTACCCTTTTTGGTTTAAAGATTGGGAGCGAATATTAGACGTTAAAGCTCGAGGAGTTTTGTTTCAATTGAATATAAATTCTCTTACAGGGCATTATGGTGCAGAAGTTCGGCTTGTAGCTGAAAAATTGATAGACCATAATTTAGTCGATTTTGTAGCAACAGATTGCCACAATATAAACCATATAGGCGTGACGAAACAAGCCTTGAAGTATCCTTATTTACATAAGGTTATAAAAGAAGGTAAATTATTAAACAATCAATTATGAGAGGAGTAGTTTTTTTGTTTTTTATATTCATTGTTAGTATTTATTATGGCCAACAATCTTATTCCGAACTATTAGAGAATGGAGTGGGGGAAGTCTCTGTTGGTTATTATAATTTTTCCAATGAAGAGAATGAAGAAAACGATAATGGGTTTGAACATCAAATTATGGAATTGTTTTTTAATTATGTAGAAAATAAAAAAGGAGTAAAAATAAATAGAATCTATACGGCAACCAATAGTTTTAAAGGACTTTATGGAAATGTAAAGTTAAATAATTTTGATTTTGGATATTGTTATTTTAGCATTACAGAAGAACGAAAAAAAGAGGTGAATTTTTCTCCAGCTTATATGTCTAATATAGAAGTAATGATTTCTAACGAAAATTTACCAATAGTATTAGATACTAACGATTTTATCGCTAAATTCTCCGAAGCGACAGGGCTTTATATTCCAGAAACAACCTATGAAGAAGATTTGTTTAAATTGAAAGAAAAGGCAAATGTTTTTAAAACAGAAAAGATTGAATCGAGTACGCAATTGATTGCAAAAATAAATAAGACACCTAATTATTTTGGTTTTGTTGAATTACAACAGTTTTTTGATTTAAAAAATAAATTTAAACATATCAAAAGGCAAAATGTGTTTCTTCGAAAGCGAGAAGGGTATGGTTTTATTTATGGGAAACCATCGGATTGGAAACCTATTGTCGATTTGTTTTATGTAGAAAAATACGACGAAATTAGATCGATTATTAAAAATCGTTTTGACGGAGAAATGCTACGTTTTATTGATAATATTAAAGGGTCACAAGGAACAGATGTGAATTTACTATTACTAACCAAAGAAAGAGAGTTAGAGGAATTAAAAAGTCGCAATAATAAGTTACTTTATGATACCGAAAAAATAGAAAAAGAAAAGAGTAAAAAAGCGAAACAAATAATGAGTTATTATTTGTTGATAGTTATAATTATGACTGTTTTAATTTTAGTTATTGTTTTTGTAGCTTATCGAATTAAAGTCAGAAAAGGAAAAGAGATTGTATTAAAAAATAAAGAATTAGCAATACAGAAGCATTTAGTAGAAAAAAAACATAGAGAAATTAAAAGCAGTATAGAGTATGCTAAGCGTATTCAAAAAGCAATGCTTCAAAAAGAAGATTTACTAAAACCAGATTTTTCACCTCATTTTATCTATTTTCAACCCAAAGATGTTGTCAGTGGAGATTTTTATTGGAGTAAAAACTTTGAGCATCATTATTATGTTTCGGTAACCGATTGTACGGGACATGGTGTGCCTGGAGGCTTTATGAGTGTGTTAGGAATTGCTTTGTTAAATGAAATTATACGTTCTGAAAAGAGAATTTGCCCCAATAGTATTCTAGATATATGGCGAAAAAATATAATTAATGAATTGCATCAATCTAAAGATACCTCGTCAAGTAGAGACGGAATGAATACTGTAATATTAAAAATAGATAAAGATTCATTAGAAATGAATTATGCAGGAGCATACCATTCTATAATTATTATAAGAGAAGGAAAATTAATAGAATTAAAAACAGATAAAGAACCAATAGGCTTTACTTATATAATGACTCCTTTTTCTAACCATCAGTTCCAGTTAAAGAAGAACGACCTTATTTATCTCTATACCGATGGATTTGTTGACCAGTTTGGAGGAGAAAAAGGTAAAAAGTTTAAATCTCGAAGGTTTAAAGAACTCTTGTTGACCATTCACACGCTACCATTGTTAAAACAAAAAGAAGTATTGAAACGAACGTTTAATCAGTGGAAAGGGAGAGAGGAGCAGGTAGATGATGTTACCATTATAGGTATGCGAATAGAATAAAAATGAAACAAAAAAAGAGCTGTTATCAACAGCTCTTTTTTTATTTGTCCTAATATTCATCTTCATTAAAGAAGAAATCATCTTTAGTTGGGTAATCTGGCCAAATGTCTTCAATTGTCTCATAACTTTCTCCTTCATCTTCCAAAGCAGATAAGTTTTCTACAACTTCTAGAGGAGCTCCAGTTCGCATAGCGAAATCTATCAACTCTTCTTTTACGGCTGGCCAAGGAGCATCTTCTAAATACGATGCTAATTCTAAAGTCCAATACATATTATTTGTTCTTTTATTATTATTTATATAACTAATTTACTCTAAAAAATGAGCTTCTTAGCGCAAAAGTAAATTTTTTATAGTACAAAGCAAATTTTTTTTTCAATTTGAGTACAAACAATGACAAAATTTAGTTGTTGGGGAAGTTTTAATAACTTTTTCAATTTTTTTATTGAAGGAATTAGCCTATTTTCGTAAAAAAAAAGGATAAATAAAAATGACAATAGGAGAAATTTTAATAGCTATATTTGTTTTTATTATGCTGATTGTTTTTATATATGCAAGCGTTCGCATTTATAATTATAGTCAGCAAGAACGAAGAGAAATAGAAGAAAGAAATAAAAAAAAACGAAAAAATAGATAAATTATGTTTGGAAATGCAGATATGGGAGAAATGATGGCTAAAATGCAACAAATGCAATCAGTCGCAGAAGAGTCAAAGAAAAAATTAGAAACAATAAACGTTCAAGGAAAATCTCCCGATGGAAAAATAAGGTTTGTAATGAATGGAAATAGAAAATTAATGGAATTATCGATTATTGATGAAGCAATATTAAATCCAGAAAATAAAGAAGAAATTGAAGACATGCTTGTTGTGGCTTTTAACAGAGCTTTAATAGAAGCAGAACATGTAAATGAAAGTGAAATGAAAAATTCAGCATCAGGTTTATTCCCTGGATTGTAGATTTTTTTTGTAAAATTATTGTTTTAATCATGTTTTTAAAAATAATAATAAGATTAGACATAGGTAATAATTTTTGATATAATCGCTTTTTTTAACTAGTGAAAAAGCTGTATTTTCTAGATGTAGTAGGAGGTGTAGCTTGTTAAAAAATAGTTATTTTATTGAAAAAGACTTTGTTAACAGAATAAAGTTTCTACCTTTGTGTCGGGGTAGTCAAATAAATAGTTGCTTTTTAGCAACGTATTTTTTCAGGGATATAGTTTTACTATATCCCTTTTTTTATGCCTTCCAATCAATGGATTGTCATAAAAGTATAGGCAAACTGAAAAGTTGAGGAGACTTACTATTATTTAGCTTCTTTGGAAGAAAAAAGAGCTGAAGATTTAGCATTATTGAAATTAATTTTATCTGAATTATGATTAACTTATTTTGATTCAATAAAACAAGAAAAGTCCAAAGGTTTTATCTGTTTATATTTCGAATAGTTGAATAAGACTCTTTGATAAAAGAAGCGATAAACGTTCGTTCAAAAGTTTCTTATTTAATATTTCTCTATGGGAGTATTAAAAAGAATGTATATATTTATTCTTTAGTTACTAAGTTCGAAGACTATTCTTTTAGAATATTATACATTAAATTATGGAAAAATATTTACTTTTTATTTCGTCTATTTTTATATTTATATCTGGTTTTTCTACCAATTATTACGTTAGTTCCTCATTAGGAGATGATAGTAATAATGGTCAAACAATCGGTACTCCATGGAAAACTTTACAGAAGGTTCGCTTAGAAAATTTCTTACCAGGCGATACAATATTTTTTAAGAGAAATGACATTTGGAAAGAAGATAGAGAATTGTTTATAGATGAAGAAGGAACGGCAGTTTCTCCGATTGTTTTTACAGATTATGGTTCAGGTGATTTACCAACTATAAATGTTGAAAGTACTTTGCCTAACAACCTGCCATGGGTCAATGAAGGAGGTAATATTTGGAAAATAACTTTAGATAGCGCCACGGTTATAGATTATAATATCCCATATTTGGACAATCTATCATGCTTTAAAAAGGCTTAAAATTGACGGCGTTGAGGTTTTGGGGGCGGCAGTAGGCTATCAATCTGAATTAGGGATTAATATTCCTGATCAAGTTCGATTTTATTATGAACAAGGCAATACAAGGGTGCTAAAAATATATTCTACATCTTCACCAAATAATCATTTACTAGAGCTGTCTTACAGGCAATACACCATTCATATAGAAAAATATGGAGGAACTAACAAACCTAAATATCTTAAAATTTATAATTTTAAAACTATTGGAGGTGATATAGCAGGTTTAGGAGTAAAAGAGGGCGAGTATATTTATATTAAGAATATAAATACAGGCAAATTAGCAAATTTTGGATTGTCGATTTCAAGCTCTTTGGTTCATCATGTGTATATAGATAGTTGTACCATAAATAGCGAATACAATTTTGATTATTCTCAAGCAGGAACCAATACAGGGACGACTAATAGAGGTCCAAGAGAAGGATTTTATATCAGAGGGGCTGATAATATAGAGTTTTCAAATAGTACCATTCATAACTTTACTCACGCCAATATCAATATAGGAAGAAACTATAATAATGATCCATCTGAGAATTGTAAGATATATAATAATAAATCAACATTTAATTTAGCTTATGGAGGAAGAACAGTAGTTGAGGCAGGAACACATTTTCTAGAATACTTCAATAATGTGACTGATGGAGCGGGTGTTCAAAGTCAGTTTAACGGGCAAAACAATCATATTCACCACAATATATTTAAAAATGTAAGATCAACACCATTAAAACATTACCACACAGGTTGGGGAATATCTCTATTTCCCTACTCAAATATTGAAGATGTAACCGGAAATATTATAGAAAATAACTTGGTAGTAAACTGTGAAAGTGGTGGGCTATTACTCAAAAACAACACTATTTCTGTTGTTGCTAATAATACAATTAGGAATAATATGTTTATTGATAACGGTAAGCATATATCACATTTTTCCTTGGTTCAAAATCAAACGTCAAATATAAATTTAGCAATTCGCATTAACGACCCTATATGATTGGGCGGCTCAGACTTTTATCAATCCTACAATTGAAAATAATACATTTAAGAATAATTTATTTTATTACTCTAATGGTAATCCAGCTAACTTCCTTTACCACCTAGATAATAATGATCCCAATGGTTGGACTACACCAAGAATTAATCTTACAGATTTTAACAACTTTTCGGGGCAAAATAATGACATAATAGCTAACAATATAGAGCAAGATCCAATGTTTGTTGACTTTAATAATGACGATTATCATCTGTTGAGTTCTTCACCAGCTATTGACGCTGGTGAAACTACTCTTTCTAGTTTTGATTTTGAAGGAAACCCCACACCATATCTTTTTACAAATACTGATATTGGTATTTATGAATTTCAAAGTGCTTTGGGGCTATCAGACATTGAAAATGAAGTTATTATTTATCCTAATCCAGTTCAAAATCAATTAACTATTAGCCTAAATAAAAACATTGAAAGTATTACTTGTTCCGTAATTGACATAAGAGGAACGGTTATTTTAAATTATGAGTTAAACAATATTCAAATTTATGAAATGGATCTATCAAACATCGCTAATGGTGTTTACTTTTTACATATTTTAAATCAAAATAAAAAAAAGGTGATTAAGATTTTAAAACAGTAAATAAATTTTGAATAGTAGGCTACTTACAAAAAAAACAGGGTTATTTATTCGATGTATTTCAATGTTAATTTGGTGTGACTATAAAACTTGAATAACCAAGCCTTTTAAGTATTCACTTTCTGGTTGAGCTAAGTTTATCGGATGGTCAGCAGGTTGATGAAGTTGATGTAAAATTCTAACTTTTCTTCTCGCTTCTATCGCTGCTGCATTTATAGTATTGGCAAACAATTGTTTATCTACAATTTGAGAACAAGAAAAAGTAAAAATAATCCCTCCTTTCTTTATTTTCTTCATAGCTTTTGCATTCAACCTTTTGTAACCCTGTACTGCTTTATGCCTCACTCGTTTGTGTTTTCCAAATGCAGGAGGATCTAAAATTATAACGTCATATTGTTCGTCGGTTTCTGTAAGAAATTCTAAAGAATCAGAAACAAAACTTTTATGTTTATCGGATAATTCGGGGATTAAATTTACATTGTTGTCAACCAAATCAATAGCCTTTTGAGAACTATCAACCGAATGAACTAATTCAGCTCCTTTGTTTAAAGCAAAAATTGAAAAACCTCCAGAATAGCAGTAGGTGTTTAGTACTTTTTTACCCTTAGAATAGTTGGCCAACAAAGCTCTATTTTCTCTTTGGTCAATAAAAAAACCTGTTTTTTGTCCTGTTTCCCAGTCTATTAAAAATTTATTATTGTACTCCAAACCTTCTTTTATCGCATTTTCTTGTCCAAATAAATACTCGTTTTTAGGCTCTAAATCAGCTTTAAATGGTAGCGTCTCCGAGCTTTTATCATAAACAGCTATTAACTTATCTTTCAGTAAATCTTTCAATAAATCAGCAAAAACCGAACGTAATTTCCACATTCCTATCGAGTGGCATTGAATAACTGCCGTACCGTTGTAAAAATCGATAATTAACCCAGGTAAATAATCTCCTCCAGCATGAATCAAACGAAAAATGTTGGTGTCTTTTGCTTGCAATAAGCCCAAATTCTCTCTTAAATCTATCGCCGTTTTAAATTTTTGTCTCCAATAATCATTCGTTATTTCTTGCTGTTCAAATTCAAAAACACGAACACTAATACTGCCAATCTGATAATGTCCCGTTCCTAAATATTTTCCACTTCTAGAAAAAACTTCTACAATATCACCTTCAGCTAAACTTTGATCAACCTCCGAAATAGCCCCCGAAAAAACCCATGGGTGAAAACGCCTCAACGATTTATCTTTATCTTTTTTTAAAATTATTTTTGAATAGTTCATATTGTTGTTTAGTTTTTGTTTTGGGCGCATCCCTAAAGGGTCGGGCTATCCACTATATCTTTTGTTTTTTTCTAAAAAAAACAAAAGGATGCCGTTTCTATCCCTTGCGCAAATTGATTCTTAATATTATAATCACAAATTAAAGTTCGTAAATAAGCAGTTTATCTCAATTTAGGTTAAAAATTATTAGGTATTTTACGGATAAAGTTAAAAAAAAGAATAAAAGCCTGTAAATATACTCTTAAAACTTAATAGTAGCTAAAAAGTAGAAAACTTTTTATTATTCAAACAGATTAGCATTTATTCATTCCCTTCTATTATTTTATTTATAAGAGTTCCTTTTTAGTCGAATCGAGAAAATTAACATTAACTTAAACTAAAAACATAAAATATTCATTACCTTTACTTTCAAGTATTTATATGGACAACACACCTTGTAATCTTAAATAAAAATGACTCGTAAAACAACCTATTTTTTTATAGTATTAGGCTTTAATTTTTTAGTGTTAAACAATTTTTTAGCACAATTAACAATAGTCAAGCAAAGTTTCGAGACAAGTGGAGACACTTGGACTCCAATTTCGTTTTCTACACCTCCTTGTACAAATGGAGCCGATACGTGGGATTACAACACTTCTTTAAGTACTATATCTCCCAGCGACGGAGCTCAGTTTTGGGGCATACGAGATTTGAATGGGAATTGTGGAGGTTCTGGATTTGAAACAATCACGCTTGGCAATATTGATGTTTCAGCCTATAATAGTGTTACTTTTAAATTTGACTACAATGTAATAGGTTACGATAATGGAGATGATTTTAAATATCAATTGTATTACGATAATATTGGACAAGGAGAAGTTATTGTAGTTAATGGTTCTAGCAATTATTCTACAGGTGGTTGGGTTACAGAAATAGTTAATATACCCAATTCTGTTACCAATGTTAAAGTTGTATTATATGCAAAACAAAACGGAGGGTCTGATTATGGAGGATTTGACAATGTGTTTTTAGAAGGCGTTTCCAGTTGTACACCTGCAACTATTTCTAGCGTCTCTCCAACTTCAGGAGCTATTGGAACTACGGTTACGATAACCGCTTCGGCAGGAGATTTAACAGGAGGTTCAGTTCTTTTTAATGGAGTGAACGCAACAATTACCTCAAGTAATGCAACAACAATAGTCTGTACTGTGCCTAGTGGAGCTACAACAGGAGACTTAACCATTACAGACAATCAACCGTGTAACGCCATTTATTCAACCTTTACTGTAACTTGTGGAGCCGATGTGCAACCAACAACTAACGCTAGTAATATTAGTTTTGGTTCAGTAGGTTGTGATAGCTATACTGTAAATTGGACAAATGGAGATGGGGCAAATAGAATTGTGGTTATGTCCACTAGTGCAATCGCTAATACTCCAGCAAACCAAACAAATTATGTTGCAAATTCTACTTTTGGAAGTGGAGCTACAATAGGAGCTGGAGAGTTTGTGGTTTACAATGGAAATGGCAGCTCTATTAACGTAACAAACCTAACCGTTGCGACGACTTATTACATTAGTATATTTGAGTACAACGGCACAATGACCAATTGTTCCGAAAGTTATTTAACGGCAGGAGCTCTTACGGGTAACCAAAGTACTCAAATGGCATGTACAGACCCTGTTATTGAATCTATTTTGGTCAATTCTTGTGGTGTGTCATCTAATGAAGGGTTAGATGAATATGTCGTTTTTAAAAATGGCTCAAGCGCTTAAAATGTTAATGATATAAAAATTACATTTCCTAATGCAGGCTCTTATTGTAATACTTCTTGTGGCTCAAAAACGCTAGGAACAAATGCTTCGTATATCAATCAACTAAACACAACTTCAGGCTGTGTAAAATTTGCTTATATGGACCCTATTCCTGCAAATGCTACAACTATTATTTTTACGGGTAAAAATCCAAATTTCGCCTATGATTTTTCATCGATGTGTGGAGGAGAAACCGTAGCTGTTTTATTTTGTAATAATACATCTGGAAATGGAAGGTATGCCAACTCAGCTAATGGAAATAGAACCACAACAATAGAGTGGGGAGCATATTCTGAATCTGTAACTTTTTATAGCTCGTCCGCTAATACTGGAACAGATGGGGATTTTGCAAATTTTGATGCAGCAGGTAACCCTAGTTATTCGAATAACGGAATGTGCTTGGCAACTCCTTTACCAATAGAATTATCTTATTTTGTATTAGAAAAAGAAGCTCATTCTACTGTTTTAAAATGGGAGACAATAAGCGAATTGGAAACGGAGTATTATAATGTTTATAGAAGTACGGATGGTATAAATTATCAACAGATAGAAAAAGTTCAAGCAAATGGAACAACTAACGAAATCATAGAGTATGTTTTTGTTGATAATTTTGTAAAAATAGGGGAGGTCTATTACCGTTTAGAATTGCAAGATATAGAAGGAACTAAAATTATAGGAGATGCTTATGTCTTACGTAAAAACACAGAAACGTTAATCGAAAACACCTCTTCTAGCTGGATTGTTAATGTAAAAGATTTTTCAGAAAATAGCTACATAGCTGTTTATGAAACAAGTGGCGTTTTAATAAAAAAAATAAAACTAACT
>CAMZKF010000288.1 GCA_947311095.1 uncultured Flavobacteriales bacterium | reverse complement strand
GGGTTATTTTTACCGACCTAGCCATAGGACAGTTCGCAGCGATTGGGGTGGCTGTGAGTCTTCTCTTTTTTGAGGGGGCTTATACCTTCATACTCACTCTAGCCTTTGCCCTATTTGGCGCATTGCTCATTGCCTTGGCGACCTATAGGGTTAAACATATAGAAGCATTCATTGGAATGCTCTATGCCTTTGGAGCAAGTGCAATTATTGTAATCCTCTCCAACACCACCCAAGGAACAGATCTCCAGCAAATCCATCAACCATTATGTAATAAGTTTGCCCAGGAGTTAAGCCTGTAGCGGTTATATTTTGAGAGTTGGTTGTTTCTAACATATTAGATACTGCTACAAAATTAGAACAATTTGTTCCTTGAAAAATTTGCATTTGCATTCCATTGTTGTTTTGACAAGAGTGAACTTGTACGAATAATTGTGCCGTAGTAGCACTAGCTGTAAAAGCAAGCCAGCTGTTATTATCTATTTGAATAGGAGAACTAGGGTTGTTGCCTGTATAATTTTGTCCAAAAGGAGCACTTGGATTGGAGTTTGCTACTCCGTTTTGTCCTGTTCCAGTCATATTACTTGGTAAATCAATAGTATAAGCAGAGCTTGTAACACCTCCGTACCCATTTAAATCACAAATCCACTGAGCCGTAGCACAATTGTCGTTGGTAGGTGTAGATACACAAATGCCAAATTTTCCATTATTATTGTTTCCATATTCCCAAACTCGAATATACATTGTTGCCCCAGGGATTAATCCTGTTTGATAAAGGTAAGGCATGCTTCCTATTCCATTGTCGTCGTCACAACTAACTAAAATAGGAGAAGTGCAACTTCCTCTATATAAAGCCATTGCTCCATCAGAAAAATCCATAGATAAAGTATGAATATCTAATGTGCCACTAGGGGGAACTACAACGGAAAACCATACGTCTCCACCTTGGTAGCCTCCTTGATGAGGAGCTGAACCTCCGCAACCGTTGGGAGAAGGTACAGAAGATCCTGCCGAACCTAAATTGCTGTAAGTTTGAAAATTACAAGAAGGGGTGACAGTAGGAAGAGGGAAGGCTGCACAGGCTGTATTGTTAGTTGAAGGTGCTAATCCAGTAACACAAACATTAAAGTTAGAACTTCCAGATCCAGTTCCAAAGTGATAAACCCTAAAGGTGTAAGTGTTTCCTGATGTTAGGTTATTTAATGTTATTTCTTCGTCTCCATTGGCACCATTATCGTCTTTACAGCCCAAAGAAGTTCCAGAACAACCTGTCCCATTAAATACTTGTATTACAGCATCGTATCCAACCGTAGGATCTACTTTTATGGTCATGGAAGAGCTGTTTGCTACAAATTTATACCAAACGTCATCATCAGCATTTCCAGAACAACCAGGCATTGTTTGGGTTGCATTGTTTGAAGTTCCTGCTATCCAACTACAATTTGTAAAAGAAGGAGTGATTGTTGCTGCGTTGTTACAAAAATCACCTTGAGATAATACTATTTTGGATAAAATAATAATCAGAATTAGAGCTATTATTTTTTTCATTTCTTTTCTATTTTTACTTCTTGTTTGTAATTTTTTATTTCGACACCACTGTTAGAAAGTATTATTTTAATGTCGTCGATGTCGGTTGTATGTTTTGCATTTTCTGGTTCGTAAATGGTTACATGTAGTTGGTAATTTAAAGCATCTAAATTTGACTGAGTAACCCCTTCCATTTTTGATAGGTTTTTTTCTATTTCCAGTTTTTGCTTGTGGGTTTTTAGTTTGTTTACGTCTATTGTATATTCGTGTGTTCTGTTTCCGTGAGTTTCTTCTTGGGAATACATGATAAAAGAGATTAAAATGGCAGTAAGTAAAGTAATTATTTTTTTCATTATATTTTATATTTGGTTCTTTTTGTTAGAAAAAGAAAATGCAACAAAATGTACTTGTATTTAGTCTATACAATAAGTAATAAGGAAGCAAGTTAAAACAAAAATGTTTAATTTCATAATAATTTTATTTTAATGTTTGAAGTTTTCCATCTATGAAAATAGAAACGTTTTTAAGAAATAACTATCTTTACCGTCGTTAGATGTTAGAGATACTCGAAAATATAGATAAAAATTTGTTGTTGTCAATCAATAGTTGGCACAATTCCACTTTCGATTCTATTATGTGGTTGGTTAGTAATTCTTTGTTTGGTGTTCCCTTTTACTTGCTCTTTTTTGGAATAGCTGTTCGGTTTTTTGGTTGGAAAAAAGCTATTTACATTATCCTTATTGGAGGAGTGGCAGTGGGGTTAGCAGACTTATCGTCTAAATATTTGTTCAAAGAAGTTTTTTTAAGGTATAGACCTTCCCACAATTTAGAACTTAAAAATCAATTACATCTCTTGCATAATTATAGTGGAGGAATGTACGGTTTTGTATCTTCTCATGCTGCCAATATGTTTGCTATAGCTACTACTTTAGGTTTGTTTTATTGGCGAAAAAACAAATTAATTTTTCCGCTTTTGTTACTTTGGGCGGGGTTAATAGCGTATAGCAGAATGTACTTAGGGGTTCATTATCCTTCCGATGTTTTTGTAGGAGGGCTGTTGGGAAGTTTAATTGGTGTAACTTTGTACAAAGTTTCGCATAAATCAATATTAAAATGAACATTATATTCGCAATATTTTTTGGAGGAGGATTAGGGAGTGTTGCTCGTTATGGCGTTTCTAAATCTGTTTTTTCTCTATGGAATGGAACATTTCCTTTGGGGACACTTATCGCAAATTTACTAAGTTGTTTAGTCATGGGATTAGCAATCGGTTACTTCTACGATAAAACAAGTTCAACCGAATTAAAAGCAATGATATTAGTCGGTTTTTGTGGTGGGTTTAGTACCTTTTCTACGTTTAGTTTTGAGACTTTTTCGTTGTTACAAAATGGAAATTATTTTATAGCAGGATTAAATGTAGTCGTCAGCCTCGTATTTTGTATGGCTATTTTAATGATGACACAAGTTTCTTTAAATAATTAAGACTTCAAGATTCAAACTTTCAGATTCAAGATTTTCAGATTCAGGACTTTCAGATTCAGGACTATAGACCTCTATGGATAGAGAGAAAGAAGGGAGGGAAACGAAATGTCGAAAAAAAAAGCCAATTAACATTCTCGTCGGAGGTCTATTTTTCTAAAAAGTTTCTAGTTTTTAATTTGAGGGGCTTGCAGCTTAAAATATATAGCCTTATCGTTATTATTGAGGTAACAAAAAAACTTAAAATTGTGTAAAGGATAGAAACGGCATCCTTTTTTGCTTTTTTTTAGCAAAAAAGATATAGTGGATAGCCTGACCTGACGGTAGGAAGGTTACACCCAAAAAAAACTATTCGAAATCCTCGTAAAGCAAATAACCTTTTCGCATTTTTTTATAATCTTCTAACTCTTGTTTCCAAGAATTTCGGATAAAGTCAACCGTTTTTCCTTCAACAATCATTTGTTTTATCGCTTTGTTTCCAACTAATAAATTAAAGAATCCATTTTTTAAGAAGAACGCATCTTTATTGCTCGATTGATGATACATGCTGAGTAGCCAATGCAAGTAAATTTCGCCAACTTCAGGCATGAAATTAGCCCCGAAAGTAGTTAAATCGTAGCCGTTGCAAACTTTGTTTTCATGCTTAGGGTGTTTAGCTCCAAAAGTGGGTTGAGGAGTAAAACTAAAATTTGTTTTAGGGATATAAGGAGAACCAAAAATTTGGAAAGGAGTTTTAGTTCCTCTGCCGACACTCACATTTGTCCCCTCAAAAAGACACAAAGAAGGGTAGAGGTAAATGCTTTCCATGTTCGGTAAATTTGGCGAAGGCGCTATTGGAAGTTGATATTTATCTTTGTGCGAATAGTTTTTGCATTCAATAATAGTAAGGTCACATTGAACCGAATCTTTCAACCAATTTTCGCCATTTATCATTTTGGCATACTCTCCAATCGTCATTCCATGTACAATGGGAACGGGATGCATACCTACAAACGATTTTACATTAGGCTTTAAAACCGCACCGTCAACATAAAAACCATTTGGATTAGGACGATCCAAAATTAGCAAAGGAATATTGTTTTCAGCACAAGCCTCCATTACATAATGCATGGTGCTTATATAGGTGTAAAATCGAGCCCCAATATCTTGAATGTCAAAAATTACGAGATCTATTCCCTTTAGTTTTTCGGTACTTGGCTTTCTGTTTTTTCGTCCGTATAGCGACAAAATGGGGATTCCTGTTTTCTTATCCTTTCCGTCAGCAACTTTTTCGCCAGCATCGGCAGTTCCTCTAAATCCGTGTTCGGGAGCAAAAACTTTTTCGATTTCAATGCCTAATTTCAATAGCGAATCGACCAAGTGCACCGAACCAATGGTACTTGTTTGGTTGGCAACTACGGCTATTTTCTTTCCCTTCAATAGCGGTAAATATTTTTCGGTTTGATTAGCACCTGTCGTAATTTGAGCTAAAAAACTAAAGTTGAAGACTAAAAAGATTAAACTATAAATATATTTCATGTTAATTCGTGTTTTTAAATATGTTGGTTTGGGCGATTTAACGCGCTATTCACTTGTAGTTTTTGTAATTTTACTAAGTTAACTAAGCCTAAAAAGGAGCTTCTAAAGTCGCTCTTTTTTGTCAAGTTAAACTAAGCAAAATTACAAAAAGCTAGCGTTACTATCCCTATCGCAAATAAAAATTAGTAATAACTCACAGCAAAGTAACTATAATTTGAGTATTTTTGATGCAAAATAGACAAAAAGGATTTGAATATAGAGTTATACATAGCAAAAAGAATGCTAGAAAATGGAGTAAAAGGGAAAAAAATCTCTAAGCCCATTATTTTTTTAGCAATAGCAGGTATTACATTGGGAATAGCCGTTATGATACTTTCCATTTCTATCGCTTCAGGATTTCAAAAAGAAGTAAGAAACAAAATAGTAGGATTTGGCTCTCACGTACAAATTTCAAATTCGTACAACAACGTATCTTACGAGTCGAGTCAGCTTTTGGTGTCCGATATAGATACCGCAGACCTCAGTCGAAATCAAGCCATAAAAAACGTGCAAATATTTGCATACAAACCAGCTATAATACAAGCTAAGGAAAGTAAATCGGAAAACGAAAATGGTAAAGCAATTCGAGATATAAAAGGCGTAGTTTTTAAAGGGATTAGTAAAGATTTCGACACTCAATTTTTTCAAAAACACCTAAAAGAAGGAACCATACCTTTATATGAAGACAACAAAATAAGTGACAGTATTCTTGTTTCTAAGTTCATCGCCGATAAGTTGAGGTTGACAATAGGAGACAAAGCTTCAATATTTTTTATAAAAAAAACAGGACCCAAACAACGGAACCTAATTGTATCGGGGATATACGAAACAGGCTTAGAAGATTTTGATAAGCAGTTTTGTTTTATCGACATCAATCAAATTCGGAAATTAAATCAATGGGGGATTTCTACATATTTAAAAATTAAAGATCAATGCGAACACGGATATCCTGTAATAGAAGCAACAACTTTTGGAGGTAACAACAATTATCGATACAGTTGGAACAATAAGGAATTTGAATTGAATTACAAACAAATCCTTTGCCCCATAAAAGATACCGTAATACAAGTAGTTGTTAGCGATTTCATGTCCAATGGCTATTTAGAACCGTTAGAACAACAGTCGATTTCGGATACAGCATGGTTGACTATAAAAGTATCGAAAGATAAAAAAACAGCTTGTAACTGTTCGGAATCAACTACCGATTTACAAGCCGATTACTTAAACGATAGTACAACCAAATTTCTATTCAATGGAATTCATTTTACCACTACACTAAAAACCAGCGGAGGTTCTGCCAGGTATTATAGCGGAGGCATAGAAGTTTTACTCAACGAATTTGAGCACCTCGAACAAGGAGCGCAAATAGTAGAAAATTACGTAGGGCCTCAATTCAATGTAACAACAATTGTGAGTCAAAATGAAGAAATTTTTAATTGGCTAGAAATGTTAGATACCAATGTTTATTTTATTATAGGACTTATGATTTTGGTAGCAATCATAAACATGACTTCAGCTCTCATGGTGCTTATTCTCGAAAAAACACAAATGATAGGCATACTCAAAGCTTTAGGAGCAACCAACTGGAGCGTGCGAAAAATATTTATTTACAACGGAGCATATTTAATTTTGAAAGGAATGTTGTATGGGAATTTACTAGCCTTAATAGTTATTTTTTTACAAAAGTACTTTCATATTATAACGTTGTCACAAGAAAATTATTTTGTAAGTGTAGTACCTATGGATATTCCAATTATAGCACTAGTAACGGTCAATCTTGGAGCATTTTTGGTTTGTTATTTGGCGTTGGTTTTACCTTCCTATATTGTAACTAAAATCACACCTGTTAAGGCGATTAAATTTGATTAGTTTTTTTAGCATCTACCCTTGTTTGATTATTTTTCTTGTTATCTTTAGCCTTTAATTGGTGTAATTGTGATGGAATAGTTTAGTCTTTTTTGAAATTAGAATTTCGATTGTCAAGACAAGTATAAAGTCCGAAGGGCTATTTGATTTGAGTACACAAAGAATAATCTTGTAAAACATAACAAGTAGAGAAGTAATAATATAAAAAAAATGAAATGGATATAAATAAACTAAAAGATATTTTAAGCAATAAAAAGTTTAAATCAGAGAAGGAGTTGAAGGAATTTATGGATAATATTATTGGAAAAACTCTTAACGACTTGCCTTCGGAGGATAGCAACGAAGAACAAGCAGCCTCTTTGGTTTATGAAGCATACGAACAGCCCGTAGCTAAAGCTAAAAAAACAATAAAAAAAGCACTCGCATTAGACCCTAAGAATATAAGGGCTTGTAATTATTTAGCAAGTGTTGAACGCAACGTAGATAGTGCGATAAAGAAATATAAGAAAAGTATAAAATTGGCGAAAGAAAAATTGGGAGAAGAATTTTTTGAAGAAGAAACGGGTTATTTTTGGGGAATGACAGAAACCCGCCCTTTTATGAATGCAATGCATGGTTTGGGAGGTTGCTATTCTGCAAAACATAAGTTTAATGAAGCTATTGATATTTATGAAGAAATGTTAGTTTTAAACCCTAGTGATAATCAAGGTGTTCGATATTTACTTTCTACATTGTATTTGAGAACAAATCAGTTTAAGAAATTTAAAGAGTTGACTGATAAATATGAAGAGTTTTATGATGCTGTTTCAGGTTTTAATAGTGCGTTAGCTCAATTTAAACAAGAAAAACAAAGTGAATTAGCGAATAAACTTTTGTTGACTGCACATACTAATAACCCCTTTGTGATTGATTTATTATTAGGAAATAAAAAAATGCCTAAACAACATCCCGATTATATAGGGGTCGGAGATGAAAACGAGGCTGTTGCTTATGTCTTCGGAAATTTTAGCGTTTGGGAAGAAACTTCGGGAGCTTTTGAATGGCTATATCAATTTTTGAAAAATAGACAAGAAATAAATTAAAGTATAGAAAATATTGCGTTAGGGATTACTCATTTATTTATTTTAAAATTTGTATTCGTGATGTAGCTCCGTTAATTTGTACAACATTCTTTTTTTTATTTTCCTAAAAAGATACAGCGAATAGCCTCGCTCTAACGCCCAAAATAAGATTGAAAAATAGAATATAAATTTAGAAAATTGAGTTTTAAAAACAACATACAAAACCTGAATTGGAAAACGGTAGAAAAAAGCATTTATAGCAAGACGGCTAAAGATGTAGAGTTGGCATTGTCTAAAGAAAATCGCAACTTAGAAGATTTTAAAGCCTTGATTTCGCCTGCCGCAGAAAATTATGTAGAACAAATGGCACAATTAAGCAATCGCTTGACGCAAGAACGATTTGGGAAAACAATACAGTTTTATATACCTCTATATTTGTCCAACGAATGTCAGAATATTTGTACTTATTGTGGTTTTAGTTTAGATGTAAAAATTGAGCGAAAAACCCTATCGGATGAAGAAATTTTAAAGGAAGTTGAAATCATAAAATCTTACGGATACGACCATGTATTGTTGGTTACTGGCGAAGCAAACAAAACCGTAGGAGTTGATTATCTTAAAAATGCAGTTCAATTGTTGAAACCTCATTTTTCGAACATAGCGATAGAAGTGCAACCGTTAGAACAATCCGAATACGAAATATTGATAGCAGAGGGAATAAACGCCGTTTTGGTTTATCAAGAGACTTACAATAAGGAAAATTATAAAATACATCACCCAAAAGGGAAAAAATCTAACTTTGAATATCGTCTAGACACGCACGACCGATTGGGGAGGGCAGAAATCCGAAAAATGGGATTAGGAGTCTTAATTGGGTTGGAAGATTGGCGAACCGACAGTTTTTATTGTGCATCGCATTTAGATTATTTAGAAAAAAAATATTGGAAAACTAAATATACCATATCCTTTCCTCGGCTAAGACCTTGCGCTGGAGGGGTGGAGTTAAAATCGGTAATGACCGACAAGCAATTGGTACAACTAATTTGTGCTTATCGTATATTTAATCAAGAAGTGGAGCTTTCGATGTCTACCAGAGAATCTAAAATATTTAGAGAAAATAGCGTAAAATTTGGAATAACCTCCATTAGTGCCGATGCAAAAACAGACCCAGGAGGATATGCCAACCCCAAAGTGAATTTAGAACAATTTGAAATAAATGATAAGCGGCCAACAAGCGAATTTGTAAAAGCAATAGAAGCCCAAGGTTACGAAGCTGTGTTTAAAAATTGGGACAATAGTTTGCAGTAATTGGAGTTTTTTATTTTGGGCGTTTTAACGGGCTATACGCTTGTAGTTTTTGAAGTTTTGAAAACTAAATATAAGGCAAAAAGGAGCTTCTAAAGTCGCTCTTTTTACCCAATATTTACTAATCAAAACTTCAAAAAGCTATCGCTTCTATCCCTAACGCAGTAGAAATAAGGCGTTGAGTGTTTTATAATTCATCCAGTTCATAATTAGTACTTCTTCCTCCTGAATTTTCTTGTCTTAATATTTTTTTTTAAATTAAATCTTTAATGTCTCTCAAAGCTGTGTCTTGGGAACACTTTGTAATCTTTGCCCATTTCGAGGTCTTTAATTTTCCCTCAAAACCATCGAGAAGTTTGTTTAGCATTAATCGCTGACGACTGTTTAATTCAGTGTTTTTATGGTAATCCCAAAAATCAGCTTTGTAAAGTACTTTGTTTATTGTTTGTTCTGTGTTTTTTAGAGCATTGTATAAACAGTTCAAAAACCAAACTAACCATTCAGTTATGTCTCCATTGCTATGCTGGTTTTTTTGTAGGGTGCTGTAATATTTTTTTCGTTCCAATAATATTTGATTTGATAAACTATAAAAGCGTTGTGAACTATCTTCTGAACGGGTTAACAATAAATCGGAAATAGCTCTTGCAATACGTCCATTTCCATCATCAAAAGGGTGTATAATAATAAACCAGAAATGAGCAATAGCCGATTTAATTACCAAGTCTAATTCGTTATTATTATTAAACCATTCAATAAATCGATCCATTTCTAATTTCACTTGATTGTATGAAGGAGCTTGATAATGTACTTTCTCTTTTCCCATAGCTCCCGAAATTATCTGCATTTCTTCTTTTCTATAGCTTCCAATGTCAATTTTACACATGCCGCTCCATCCTGTAGGGAAAAGAGCAGCGTGCCATCCAAATAGTCTTTTTTCATCAAGTAATTTATCATAGTTTTGGGTTGCGTCAAGTAACATTTCAACAACTCCTTCTACATTTCTATCAGGATAAACCATTCCTGAGTATTCTAATCCTAGTTTTCTTGCAATTGATGAACG
>CAMZKF010000287.1 GCA_947311095.1 uncultured Flavobacteriales bacterium | reverse complement strand
GTATCAACGAATGCGTGATATGGCAATAAAAATGATGCGTTCTATTGGCGATTTCGCTGGTGGCTGTAACGTACAATTTGCTGTGAGTGATGACGAAAATGAAGACATAATTGCAATAGAAATTAACCCTCGTGTTTCTCGTTCGTCGGCATTGGCATCGAAAGCGACAGGTTATCCGATTGCCAAAATTGCTGCAAAATTAGCAATTGGTTATCATTTAGATGAATTAAAAAATCAAATTACAAAAACAACTTCGGCTTACTTTGAACCAACATTGGATTATGTAATTGTAAAAATACCCCGTTGGAATTTCGATAAGTTTAAAGGTTCTGATCGTCAGTTGGGATTGCAAATGAAATCGGTGGGAGAAGTAATGGGAATTGGACGTACGTTTCAAGAGGCATTGCAAAAAGCTTGTCAATCGTTAGAAATTGGACGAAACGGATTGGGAGCAGATGGAAGAGAACTAACCAATCAAGACGAAATTCTATATAGTTTGGCTCATCCTAGTTGGAATAGATTATTCCATATTTACGATGCTATAAAGTTAGGAATACCTTTTAAAACCATTAGAGAAAAAACAAGAATAGACCCTTGGTTCTTGCGTGAAATAGAAGATTTGATTCACTTAGAACGAAAAATAGAAAAATTTAGAATAGACGACATTCCTAAATATTTGCTTTTCGAAGCCAAACAAAAAGGTTATGCCGATAGACAAATTGCACACCTTTTGAGATGTTTGGAAAGTGAAGTCTTTAACAAACGTCACGAATTGGGAATTAACAGAGTTTACAAATTGGTAGATACCTGTGCTGCAGAGTTCCCAGCACAAACACCTTATTATTATTCAACTTTCGAATACGAAAACGAATCGGTAGTTTCTGACCGTAAAAAAATAGTTGTACTAGGTTCGGGTCCCAATAGAATTGGACAAGGAATAGAATTCGATTACTGTTGCGTACATGGCGTTTTAGCAGCTAAAGAATGTGGTTATGAAACCATAATGATTAACTGCAATCCCGAAACGGTTTCTACCGATTTTGACACGGCAGATAAATTGTATTTCGAACCTGTATTTTGGGAACATATTTTCGATATCATCTTGCACGAAAAACCAGAAGGAGTTATTGTTCAATTGGGAGGTCAAACGGCTTTAAAACTTGCCGAAAAATTAGAGCGTTACGGAATTAAAATTCTAGGAACAAGTTTCGATGCTTTGGATTTGGCTGAAGATAGAGGACGTTTTTCTAATTTACTAAAAGATTTAGATATTCCATATCCAGAGTTTGGAGTGGTAGAAAGTGCCGAACAAGCTATTGAATTATCAAAAGATTTAGGGTTTCCATTATTGGTTCGTCCTTCTTATGTATTGGGAGGTCAAAAAATGAAAATAGTAATCAACGAAGAAGATTTGGAGCATCATGTTGTAGATATTTTGAGAGATATGCCTGATAATCAAATTCTGTTAGATCACTTTCTTGGAGGAGCAATTGAAGCCGAAGCCGATGCTATTTGCGATGGCGAAAATGTACACATATTAGGAATTATGCAACACATAGAACCTGCTGGTATTCACTCGGGAGATTCTTACGCAATGTTACCGCCTTACAATTTAGGAGCTTTAATAATCGAGCAAATAGAAGAATACACCAAAAAGATAGCAATAGCTCTAAAAACAGTTGGTTTAATGAATATTCAGTTCGCTATAAAAAACGATGTTGTTTACATTATAGAAGCCAATCCACGAGCGTCTCGTACCGTTCCTTTTATTGCCAAAGCCTACCAAGAACCTTATGTAAACTATGCTACAAAAGTAATGTTGGGAGAAAAGAAAGTAAGCGATTTTAAATTCAAACCAATATTGAAAGGTTACGCAATGAAAATTCCTGTATTCTCATTCGAAAAATTTCCTAATGTAAACAAAGAGTTAGGACCCGAAATGAAATCGACAGGAGAAGCCATTCAATTTATAAAAGATTTAAGAGATCCATTCTTTAGAAAAGTATATTCGGAACGTAATTTATATTTGAGTAAGTAATATATTTTGGGCAAGACCCCATTCCTAAAAAAAGGAATGGGGTCAGGCTATCCGCACTCACTCTTTTTTTGAAATAAAAAAAGGAGTTCAAACAATTGCTACTATCCTTCTTGCGAAAGCGACTCACGAAAATAAAAAATAAATAAGTAATCCTTCTTGCGAAATTTTCTATTATTCTGTAATAAAAAAACATTTGTTTGTCCTATCTTTGGTATTCATTTACAAATAAAAATTATTACAGTATTATTCTTCTATTTCCTATCATTTTAAAAATGATAAAAAATACTATTCTACTTCTCCCAAAAGATAAATTGACTTATCTAGTGATTCAGAAATAATAAATAATCTTTCTTTATCGCTATAAATCTTAGGACTTAAAACCAATGCTAAACTTGTTTTTGAAAACAAATTAGTTACCGATTTTACAGTAATATTTCCTTGATTAGATATTGCTATGTGTTTTGTTCCGATTAAGGTGTTTACACCAAAATCTGTTGCTTTATTTGGAGTATATCCTACTTCATTATAAGCTATTGATAATTGATTTCTAGCAGTATCGTTAAAACAAATAAAAGAGTTCCAATATCCTTTTTCGGTTTCATCTTTTTGATTAAAACGTAATGCTCTATCCCAATTATATTCTCCTAAAAAATTAAATGAATAAACTATTATACCGTCTCTTTTTTCTATTTTAATGTTAGATTTAGAATTTTTTATTTTTTCTCTGTGTTCGAGTATTAAAGCCAATCCTTCTTTTTGAATTACTACCTTTCGGGTTTTAAAATTACGTAAGCCTAAACCTTCTTTTTTTATACTTTTTTTAGTTGTAAATTCTAACATAGTTTCTAATCTATAACCATATTCTTTTCTATATATTTGATTACAATTTTCATTATATTTTGCTATAAAAACACCTTCTGATTTTCTACTATTAGGAGATGAAAATGTTCCTCCTAAAATTAATTTTCCATCTTCATCTAACGTGTATTGTAAATCTAATATTGGTTTATAATTTAATTTAAAATCTTTATAATTAATTGTTTCCCCTTTGGTATAGCTAATTATATAATAGTTACTTTTTGTTTTTTCTTTATCTCTTTTTATAACATAAGCATCTCCATTATTATTAATTTTAGGTACATTTATTTTCTTTTTTTTAGCGTAAATTTTACTCATAAAATAATATTTACTTCTTTGTTTTATCAATTGATTATTAAAAACAGTAAATACCAAACCTTCTTTACTTCTTTCTTTATAAGGTTTTTCAGTTAATACAAATAAATGTTTATAATTTGGTGAAACGCTAATTTTAAAGCTATTGTGAAACGTTTTTGATAATAATGATTGCTCTAATAATATATCTTTTGAATCTTCTTTTGTTATTCGTTTAGCAAATAATTTGTTTTGTTTATTCTGACTATCATATACGGTATAAAAAACATATACTTGCTCCCCTACTCTATCAACTTCCAATATATTACCTTTGGTTGTTATATACTTTGTTTCTAAGAAAGTTTTATCCGATTTATAATAATCAATACGTATTGTGTTTTTATTTTTATTTAAAACCACTAATATTCCCTCATCATCTAAAGGTATAATCTTAGACAATACTTCTTCTTTTTCATGTTTTATTGCCGAAGACCAATCTACTTGATGTTCTTGAGCTAATTCACTTCCTAAAAAGCTAAAAAAACTAATCAATAATATTATATATTTCATTGTTATCTAATCAAAGTTATGTTTCCTTTTTCAAAATAAGTTTCTCCTCCTTTGCAAGTCATTTCTAAATAATATACAAAAACTGCTGGTTTACAAGCTAATCCTTTATATTTTCCATTCCATCCTTCTTGTTGATTTCTGGTTTCAAACATCAATTCTCCCCAACGGTCATAGACTCTAAAAAGTAATTTTTCTATATTATTTCCTCTTACAAATAAATTATCGTTTGCATTATCGGAGTTTGGTGTAAATGCATTTGGTATATATACATCTTCCTTGCCACATTTTAGTTCTTTTACAAAAATAGTAATAGAATCTGATTTTGTACAACCATTATTTTCTAATGTTACATAATAAGTTGTTGTTGTTTCTGGTTTAACTTCGGTAGTTTGACTGTTTGGATGAGAAACTCCTTCTACCCAAGTATAATTGTATCCCGATGGGTGAGCTGTTACAAAAGTTGAGTTTCCTCCTATTATTGTATCATTTGTAGCTGATGTGTTTATATTTAAAAATCCAATTGGATTAATATGTACCGTTGTTTGAATGGTTACTTCACAACCGTAAGTATTAGTTCCTGTAACCGAATAAACTGTTGTAGTATCTGGTTGAACAG
>CAMZKF010000286.1 GCA_947311095.1 uncultured Flavobacteriales bacterium | reverse complement strand
CCTCTTTCAGAAGGATAATAATTCAAATCCAATACAGGAATATTTGTCAATTGCCCTGTTCCTAATTGTTGATTTGGAAAGACTTCCGACACCAAAACCTGTCTTGTTCGGTTATCTTTTTGAATAGGGCTATCTTTGATATAACTAGGCGTTTGATTGTTATTGTTTAAAAATAAAGGATCGACGACATGCCAAGCTATTCTCGCTCTATTCTTACCATAAATAAGATTGTCGTACTCCCCTCCTTCGGGAAATAAAGTAGGTTGCCCTTGAGGTACTGATGCTAGCACCCAACTATTATAAGAGCGAACGTCAATAGCCGATTGACTCCCTTCGAAAGCATCGATATAAGAAGTTCCGTTTTTACCAATTGCTTTATTGTGACCTGGAATAAGTGCTGCTGCCTCTCCTGAAAAACTTATGGTCGATTTCTCTTTTGTGTTAATCAAAGGTATTTTATCTACCAACTTCGTCAACAAAGGCACTTCTCGTTTAAACCCTCCGTCTAATCCTACCATTGTATTAGCGATTGGCTCGTCTCCAATATTCACTTTTTGAGTTAAAGGTTTTTCGGTTAAACGCATTAAAGTAGCTCCTATATTGGCATTTTTACTTATTCGATAATCAAAATGAGTCCCCAACAATGTTTTGGTTTGAATACTAAATAACGAATTACTTTCTAATGAAATTTTTATTGGTGTTCCTGAACTTAAAATCCCATCATCTAATATTTTTACCCTTCCTAAGTTATAATCCACAGTATAATGCGTTCCTTCCTGTAAAACTCGCCCTCCTGCGGTTACTTTTACTGAACCTTGAGGAATATTTAAGGCATTTAAAGAAATTTCGGAACTAACAGAGGATTGGTAAGTTCCTTTTATTTTAAATCTATTTAGTTCTGGTATTTGACGCGCTGCTGTAACTGTACTATCGTAAAGCTGATTAAACACAATAGTATTTCTAGCGGCTTGGGAGACTCCTGCTTGTTGTAATTTTCGATCTAACGTTGCTCCAAAAGGTTTTACAGTAGTCAAATAAACCCGTCCATTTCGAGGATTAATTGTTCCTGCGTTATTTATAACTCCATTACTCGCTGAAACAGGTACAAAATCAAAAACTCCATCGGAATGAGGGTGCATTTGTTTGTCTAATCGGTCTAAATCTAACAATTGAATTAGCAATTTAGTTTCAACTTGATGTTGTGGCACATAATTAATATCAATACCATTACTTGGATTTGTATAAACAATGTCTAATCTAAAATTCTCGGCATCGACTTGATAAGCTCCCAAAGAATAAACATTTTTCATCATCAAATCCCACAGTTTCTTTTTAGGATTTCTTACCGTTGCTTTCAACAACTTTAAGTACAATGCATTTTGCCCCGCTATACCATCGGTAGAAAACTCCCCTACTTGGTAATTCTCTCCATTGTAAGTGTATTGATAGGCGACAGCCAAAACCTCATCATTGTTTAATGATTGATTTAACGAAACAAAACCTAGTAATGAATTATAGGTATATTCATTTTTAGTTAACAAACGTGCATTTTGTAGCTTTTCATACTCAACACTTTGTACCATTCCGTAGCCAGGTCCAGAAAGAATGTTAGAAGCACTGGAATAATTCCTAATCCCTGTATTAGAAAATATATTCCCATACAATGAATTGTGATTATTATCAGGAAGAGATGAAGATCCATTGTTCCACGTTTGATTTTGTAAATTATTCGGTTGACTCTCTCCTAAATCGGTAAATGCAATAATATTTCTTGTTTCGTCAAAATCATTTGTTTTATTTGTTATCCAAACTTCCATTCTTTGAATTTGAATACCAGATGTTACAACAGGTAAAGTAGTTAATGACGAATCGTAGTTGTCGTAGAAATGATAATTTAAGAAGAAGTGTCTATTTTCTTCATAGTTATCGGCGAAAATTTCAAACTCACTAACTTGCGCTCCTCCAGCTACTTCTATTTCTTTTCGCTCTCCTTTTTGTTGCGACAAAACTGTAGTCGTAGTTAGTCTTCCAAACTTTAATTCTGTTTTGATTCCAAATAAACTTTGAGAACCTGTTATTAAGGAGCTATTTAACGGTAAACTTACATTTCCCGCTTCTATTTTTTGAATAATATCATCTTCTTCTCCTGCATAATTTAATTTTAATTTATTGTCAAAATCAAAGGTTGCTTCGGTATTATAATTAAAACCTATCTCCATTAAATCACCTATTTTACCTGTTAAATTCATTTGAATTTTCTGATCAAAATCAAAGGTGGTAATTCGTCTTTGTTTAACTGGTATAATTGGATTTTCGGTTTTAGAGATATTCAATCCAAAGCTCAATTCGGCACTACCTTGCGGTCTTATTTCGATTAAATCACTTCCAAATATTTTTCGAATTCCTTTTCCTGCATTTATTTTAGGAATTATAGTCTTTGTATCATCTTTAGCATTTCTAGCTTCGTCAACCTGCTCGTCAACTTGGTCTTGCCAATATTGATTCATTGACTGATTGTTTTTGTATTGTAAATACTCTTCCAAAGTCATTGAACTTGCAGGGCGATAATTAATATCGTTTCCTAAGGTAGAAGTAAATTCATACCTACCTGTTACAGGGTTGTATTTTACGTCGTGCTGTAAATTTAGAGGGTCTTCAAAATTAATTAACCCTCCTGACTGACTTGGATCTTGAGCGTCTTGCAAAGGGTAAATCAAATTAGTTGAATCCCCTTGAGAATATGCTCTTGAACTGACAACCAGTACAGATAGAGCTGCAAGCAAATAAACAAATGATATATGTATTCTATTTTTCAAAAAAAATCTTATTAGTCAAGTATAAACGGCAAAATTAAAATAAATTGTTTACCAAGCTAATTATTTTAATGTTATATCCCTTTTAGAGTTGATTTTATTAATTCCTCTACTGTAATATCATCATTTGCTTTGGCTAATATTTTGTCTATACTTTTCTCAGCTTTCTTTTTATCGATACCTAAAACAACTAGAGCTGACAAGGCTTCCGTCTTAATTGTATTGTTTTGAACTGTTACGTTTTCTAATGCGACCCCTGTTTTTTCTACCTTATCTATTAAATCTACAATAATTCGTTGAGCTGACTTTGCTCCTATACCTTTTACTTGTTTAAAAGCATTGACATCTTCCGATAGAATTGCTTGAGCTGTTTCTCCCGCAGTAAGTGACGACAATACCATTCGAGCTGTACTAGGTCCAACTCCTGAAACGCTAATCAATAGTCGGTACATTTCTCTTTCTTTTTTTTCTCCAAAACCAAACAAAGTATGTGCATCTTCTCGAATAGATAAGTGTGTATATAATCGAACTCGGCCTTTATCTGGAAGGTTTGAAAATGTGGTTAATGTTATGTGTAGATAATATCCAACTCCATTTACATCTATTACGGCGTAAGCTGGTGTTTTTTCTTCTAGTATTCCATCTATATGTGTTATCATTTTATATTATTTTGTTTGCGTGAGGGATTGTAGCTTTGTTTGAGCTCTTTTTTGTTTCGTTTTTTCACGAAATAAAAAAAGCGAGTGCGGAAAGCCTGACCTCCCGATTTTTTTTATCGGGAGGTCACGCCCAAATCTGTTTTATCTTCTAGCTGGAGCTTCTGCCACTGCTACTGTTACCATATTTAATATCTCCCTTACAGAAGAGCCAATTTGTAATACATGAACTGGTTTTTTCATTCCCATAAGAATAGGCCCTATTGCTTCTGCTTCTGCCATTTCTTGCATCATTTTATAAGCTATATTACCCGCTGACAAATTTGGAAAAATAAAAGTATTCGTTGTTCTGTTAGCCAATTGAGAAAAAGGGAAGAAATCGCTTCTCAATTCCTTATTCAATGCAAAATTTGCTTGGATTTCTCCATCTACAATTAAATTAGGATGTTCTTCGTGCAATATTTTTGTAGCATTTCGCATTTTTAAAGCGTCGGTTCCTTCTGCCGAGCCAAAATTAGAATAAGACAGCATTGCTATACGAGGTTGTACTTTAAATCGGCGAATAGTTTTAGCCGCCAACAATGTAATATCTACGATTTCTTCAGCCGTTGGGTTAGTATTTACAGTTGTATCTGCAAAGAAATAAGGTCCTTTCTTGGTCATTAAAATATACATTCCTGCTATTTTATTAACTCCTTCTTCAACTCCTATTACCTGCAAAGCTGGTCTTATGGTATCTCTATAATTACGTGTCAAACCAGAAATTAGCGCATCGGCGACCCCTGCTTCAACCATTGCTGCTCCGAAGTAATTACGTTCTTTCATTGCTTTTCGACATTCATACAGTGTCAAACCTCTTCTTTGTCTTTTTTGAAAAAGTAAATCAGCAAATTCAAATCTTCGTTTTTCCTCCTCTTCTTCTCTAGGATCTATAATTTCACAAGAAGTTAATTCCAACCCAAACTCTTCTATCATTTTAAGAATTTTACTTCTATTTCCTAGTAAAATTGGATGTGCAATCCCCTCGTCTCTAGCAATTTGAGCTGCTTTTAATATTTTATAATGGTCAGCTTCGGCAAAGACTACTTTTTTAGGATGTTTAATCGCTTTTTCTGTAATGTTTTTGATTAGCTTATTATCTAAACCTAAACGAATCTTTAAGCTCTCTTTATAAGCCTTCATGTCTTCAATTGGAGCTTGGGCTATCCCTGAATCCATTGCAGCTTGAGCAACTGCTGGAGCAACCCAAAAAATTAACCGAGGATCGACGGGTTTGGGAATAACATCGGTAACACCAAACGAAAGGTTTTTTTCATCATAAGCTTCGTTTACTTCTTCAGGAATTGGCTCTTTAGCCAACGCTGCGATAGCTCTTACAGCTGCTAATTTCATAGCTTCATTTATACCTGTTGCTCTTACGTCCATTGCACCTCTAAAAATATAAGGAAACCCTAATACATTGTTGACTTGGTTGGGATTATCGGAACGACCTGTTGCCATTATAATGTCTTTTCGAACACTAACTGCTTCTTCGTAGGCTATTTCAGGAGTAGGATTAGCTAATGCAAACACAATAGGATCTTTGGGCATTGAAGCGACCATTTCTTTACTTACAATACCCCCTTTAGACAATCCTAAAAATACATCGGCATATTGAAATGCTTCTTCTAATGTTTTGATTTTGGTATCGTTAGCAAAAAATTGTTTTTGCTCTGTTAAGTCCGTTCTATCCGTAGTAATAGGACCTTTAGAATCGCACATTAAAATATTCTCTTTTTTAACGCCTAAAGAGATATACAATTTGGAACAAGCTACTGCTGCTGCTCCTGCTCCACTGACTAATACTTGTACTTTTGCTATATCTTTTCCATTTATTTCTAATGCATTTAGTAATGCCGCCGATGAAATTATAGCTGTTCCATGTTGGTCGTCATGCATTATAGGTATATTCAATTCTTCTTTTAATCGTTTTTCGATTTCAAATGCTTCAGGAGCTTTTAAATCTTCGAGATTAATTCCTCCGAAAGTTGGCGCAATAGCTTTTACTGTTTGAACAAATGTATCGACATCGGTAGCATCTACTTCAATATCAAAAACATCTAAATCGGCATAGATTTTAAATAAAAGTCCTTTACCTTCCATTACAGGTTTAGCTGCTTCTGGTCCTATATCTCCTAATCCTAAAACAGCTGTTCCATTGGTTATTACTGCTACTAAATTCCCTTTTGCGGTATAGTCATAAACCTTACTCCTATCTTCTGCTATTTCTAAACAAGGCTCTGCTACGCCTGGAGAATAAGCTAACGATAAATCTCTTTGAGTACTATAAGAAGTCGTTGGTACAACTTCTATTTTTCCTTTTCTTCCGTTGCTATGGTAATCTAAGGCTTCTTTTTTTCTTATTTTCATTTTATAATCGTTGTGTGTGTAGTTTTTGTGCTGCTTTAGATGTTTTTTTTACAAGTTTTATTTATTAATTAATTGAATTTTTACTCTAAAGCGAATCAAAGATATAAAATGAAACGGAGAAGTTGTACTTTGAGTTTGTTTTTTGTTAATTTATGATTTTCTGACAAGTTTTCTCCTTACTAATTACAATCATACGAGTATAATTTACAACAGAAAATCGCTCTAATCATTTTTCATATCCAGAAAAATCAATTCAGCTTTAACTAAAATAAGTCTAACCATCATAAAGCACTGAAAAACAATAATTTTATTAAATTTTAAAAACAAATAAAGATATTAAATTAGTTTCATTTATATCATAATTATATATACTTTTGAAGTCTAATTTAAAACAATAGAACGATGAAACTATTTATAACAATAAGCCTTACATTAATTACACTTTCGTTTATGGCTCAAAATATAGACTCTACCAATTTAAGAAAAGAAAGATTCTTCATTCAATACACAGTAAACGATGGAGATATAGGCTTAAAAAAATACTATCCTTTAACTTCTCGCAATATATTATTATTTTATTGGGAAGCAAATATCGGATACATGACGAATCCTAAGCATTTTATTCGCTATGAGAAAGATTCAATTAGTGGCAACGACACAATCGATATTGGAGGGCGTATTAACATATATGACAACCATATAAACATAGGTGGTAACGCAGGTATATCTCTAAGTACAGAACACAGTATATGGAGTATAGGCTTGGGAGTAAACTACACTGACAGAACACAAAAAATACAGGTTAGTGAAATCAAGAAATATAACCACGACTTCACTAATCAGACGGACATGATAACGCTAAAAACAAAAGAACTAGCTGTCTATGGAGTTTTGGGAGGTGAACAGTATTTACTTAATAACAAAATATTTATTGGCGGTAGTGTTTATTTTGGTGCAAAAATTAATATATCAAGAAATAGGACTACTTCAATAAAGGAAATTGACTATAAAGACAAGCCTTATATCTCTCCAAAACTTCGATTAGGATTTGTATTTTAAATTTCACGTAACAGAACCCGTCTATGTTTCACAATAGGGATATACTCAAACCAAAAGCTTTACAGGGTTTATTCTTGTTGATTTTATCCATAACTGCGTTAAAAAAAATCGTAGCAACCAGTTACAACTCCTTTTTTATCTTATTATGAATGAAATCAACATCGCCGAAAAAACAAAAAAAAAAAAAAAACTAATCAATTTGGAAGCGTACGGAGAAATACAGTTTTTTAATCTCGTTTTTTCCAATTTTGAGGAAGTAGTTCATGAAGCGCAAATACAATAGGATATTTGAGCATTGAAGCGACCATTTTCTTTACTTACAATACCTCCTTTAGACAATCCTAAAAACACATCGACATATTGAAATGCGTCTTCTAATGTTTTGATTTTGGTGTTATTAGCAAAAAATTGTTTTTGAGATTTTACTAACGATTTATTCATAGTATTTATTCATAGCATGACTTGGAGTCATACTATGAATTTGGCCGTGAGTTTGCGTTAGGGATGGTAGCGGCATCCTTTTTTGTTTTTTTCAAAAAAGATATAGCGAACAGCCCGTTTAAACGCCCAAAAAATCATTTTATGTCTACTCTTATTCCTTTGCTATGCGATGTAAATTCGGGCGCATACATACATTGAATGGTTGTAATTCCGTTGGAGAAGTTTCCTTTTTGAGCGGCGACTAATTCGTATTCGAACACGTAAGTTCCTTTGCGAACATAGTCCATAAAGAAATTGGTTGAAGCGTCTTTTGTGGTTTCGTAATAGCCTAATCCGTCTTGCCACTTGTAACGAGAAATTACATTTCGGGGTTCGAATGTGGATGCTCTCATGTCTTTTAAATGTACATATTCTAGGTTTCTATCTGTTTTTAAAACGACCCTCACGTTTACCTTATCTCCAACTTTTATTGGCGTTTCTTTGGTTATTGGAACTAATATTTTTCCTGTGTTGGAATTTTTTATAATATACAATTCTTTGGTTAACTGTAACGGTGTTTTGTGTGGTGTGATTTTGTCTAAGTCTTCGAAATATTGCCAATATAAACCTCCCCAAGCTACTGAGTTTTGTTTTTTTGTAATACTTACATTCCCCATTTCTGGTTTTATTTCTTCGCCACTCCACGACGTTTTAAAGTAACCTGTTCCTGCTTCGGTAGTAGGTATTGAAACTTTTTTGCTTCCCAACTGAATGATTGGCACATCGGTTTCGGATAAAATATCGGTTCCTTGTAACAGTAATGCATAACAAGCGTCGGCGGTTGCTTTTGTGGTTTTCCAATCGGTGGTTTGTTTTTGTTTGAGTAACCAAACTTTCATTTCGTTTACGCTTTTTTGGTCGTTATTTACTTCGTCGAAGGCTTCGATTAATAAGGATTGGGTTTCGATTGGGGCTTGATACCAGTAATATCCGCCTATTAATTCTTTCCAATACATTCCCATTTCGTCGTTGTAAATTGCTCGTTCTTTTATAGACGCCATTACTTCTTTTGCAAATTCAATATCTCCTTTGCGTTGAGCTACTAAAGCTATCATTCCCTGTGTGTAAAGATTAAAACTTAACCAATGTTTTTTTGTTTGATTGTTATAATAATTATAGGCTTCTTGATGGTTGGGTTTTATTTTATGGTTGAGATAAAAACTTCGGGCATATAAATATTGAATGTTGTAATTCGAAATAGTTTGATGCGTTTTGTATTGATCATCGTGTGCTTTTAAATAGTCGTAATCGCCTTGCATTTCGTTGTCCAAATAAGCGATTGCTTTTGTAATCATAGCCTGATTTGTATTGTTTTCTATCTCTAGTTGTTGCAAATGACCAAAACCTGTTACAATAAGTTGCGTAATATAACGATTGGGTTGCATTCCTTTAAACCAAGGCCAAGCTCCACTTCCTAATTGCATTTGTTTTAACTTTTGAATTGTTCGTGTTTTTTCGTTGCTCATTTTATTTAAATCAAACAATAAGGCAATTCTTTTTTTACGTTCTCGCTCGTCTTGTGCTTGTAAAACCCAAGGCGTTTCTTCTAAAATTAAGGCTTTTAATTCTTGGTTTTTTTCTAAATTAGACAAAAATGCTTTGGTATCGTAATTGCTCCAAGCGTCGAAAACTCGTTTTATTTTTGGACTATAATTGGCGATGTGACTTGCTATAGAATTGGCATAATAACGCGAGAAAGTCTGCTCTGCACATTCATAAGGATATTCCATCATATAAGGTAAAGCCTGAATAGCATACCATGCTGGATTGGATGTAAACTCTAACGTTAATTTATGATTTCGGAGTGTTTTAGAGCCGTTGCTTTGATTGATTAGTTTTGTGAATTTAAATTGACTCGTTCCTTTTTTTCGAACAGGCAATGGCAATGATTCGGTGACTAACATACGATTGGTAAGAACAGGAACTGCCATTTCTTCACCATCGGAATGGTTACCTCCACGAGCTGTCACACGGTAAGTGATTGCAGAGTAACCTTCTGGTATTTCGATGTTCCAATTAACTACGGTACTTTTTCCTTTTTCTAATGCCAAGGACTGTGTTGAATTGTTGTTTTTTAATTCTGTGTCTATTGCTTGCATTGTTAATGCATCGAATAATTCTAACTGAACGGTTCCTGTAAGACTACTCTCGGAAAGATTAACCACCTTGCTCGAAAACTGCATTTTGTCTCCTGCTCTAAAAAAACGAGGAGCGTTTGGCACTACCATTAATTCTTTTTGCGTTACTAATGTTTTTTCGGTTGTTCCTATTTTTAAATCTTTGGTGTGCGCCAATGCTAAAAATTTCCATTTAGTTAAACTTTCGGGAATGGTAAATTTAATAATTACATCTCCATTTTTATTGGTTTGTAATTGCGGATAGAAAAATGCTGTTTCGTTAAAATTAGTTCTTGGTTTTGCAGGTTTGGAACTTGCTTTTTTCTGTTCTAATTTCTGACTGCTTCTTCCAGGTAATTTTGCTATATTATTGCCTTCAACGTCAGCTTCCATAATAACCTCAACGCTTTCCTCATCACTTTCCATTGCTCCTACCATTTCTGGAGCTGAATTTTTAAACATAAACTGTTCTCCATCTAGCCTTCTATAATTTGAATTGATTCGTCTATTATATCCAAACCAATTTAATGTAGCGTAATTTCTATTTTCTGCATAATAATGTTCATTCCAATCCTTTTCAAAAAAACGAGAATGATGAGCTATAAAACAATTGTTTCGCCAACTTATCGTTTTAGAATAGTTGTGATAAAGTGATAAACTAAAATTGTTACTCGCAAACTTATCTAATGACGCATCGTACATTGTCGCTAATAATTCTGCGGCAACCTTATCTCCTTTTTTACCTCTAATTTTTATTTTCCATTCTTCTTTTTGCCCTGGTAATAATTTATTTCTAAAAGATTCAAAAGTTAGGTCTAGTTCTTTATTGGTAAAAGGAACTTCTATGGTTTTTGTTTCGCTTATAAAACGGTTGTGTTTGGTGGTAGTAAAAGACACACTAAAATTACCTCGGTGTTTTTCTTCTATAGGAATAGAAATTAATCGCTGTTCGTTGTGTAGGGTCAATAATTCTGAGTGAACTATTTTTCCTTTGTGTTCTATTTCATAATTAACAAACAAGTCTTTTTCTGCTGTACCGATTAAAAAACTTGCTTTTTCTCCTGGCTCTCCTTTCAATTTTAAATTTGCTGTCCAAAAAGTTTCTTTGGTTGGAATATGATTTGTTTTAGCATTGTAAATTGTAATGTATTTGATGTCATTTACTTCTGTACCAAACTCATCGGTCGATTTTGTTTCCAAAACATAGCGTCCTTCGCTCATATTTGGCGTTGGCAATATAAACTTATCTTTGCGTTTTGTATCGAACAATATAGTTGTAATAACTTCTCCTTTTTCTAAGTTTCCTAGCCTATTTTCATTCTCAAATTCGTCGTAAGGAAAGAGTTTATAAAATTCATTTTTACTAAACGTTTTGATATCAGCCTTAGGCAATAAAGAAGTTCTAAAAATATGATGGGGTTCTATTAATTTTGTGATTTTTATTTCTCCCCTAGCATTTACTTTTTCTCCATTTAAGTTCAACGCACTAATCGTAACTTCAGGTTGCGTTTTTACGTCTATTTTTGCTTTTACATCCAATGAAATTTCCATGGCGTTGTACCCCACACTAACGTAAGTGGTGTTGCTTTGCGTTTCCCCATTCAAATCGGTAACATCTACTTCTATTTCATAGGTGAAAGTCGGCTTATATTTAACTGCTACACTTTCATCTGCTATTGCTTTAAATTTTAATGTAAATACTCCGTCCTCATCGGTTTTAAGTACTCCATTATCTAGTTCAATAGCAGGACTTGTAGGCATATACCCCCAACGATACCAACACCAAAACGGAAAACGAGCCGTTCTCGAAATTCGATAACTTACCCTTGCTCCATCTACAAAATAACCTGCAAAAGCTTTTGCAACCCCAGTAATCTCAACCATTTCGTTTAGTTTGTAACTTCCCTTTATGGGATTAAAATTAACTTCAAATTTAGGTCGTTTGTATTCCTCTACTTTAAAATATTTTTGATTTCTATCTTCGTCTGAAATATGAAAAGAACCATTTAGCATTCCTGTCGGTAAAGTAAATGAAGCCGAAAAAGTTCCAAATTCATTGGTTACAACTTTTACATTTGCTATTTTTTGATAATTAACATCATATAATGTAATTGTTCTTTTAGTATTTGGAACAACACTGTGTTTATTGCCATTTGTTTTTAAAACAATCCCTTTGAAATAGACTGTTTGTCCAGGTCTATAAATCGCTCTATCGGTAAAGAAAGTAGTTCTTATTCTCGTAGGTTCTACATATTGATTTCTTTGGTAAAAATAAGTTGCATTATCGGTGAAATAGACATCCTCTCCTTTGGAAAATTTAAAGAAATAATTATTAGAATTAAACGATTTATTAGAAGGCATCATTACTTCCCCTCCATTCTTAGAAATATAGTCCGCATATTTCTTATACTCATTTTCATGCCGATAAGATTCGGATACGTATTGCTGTACAGTTATTCCATCAAGTCCTTTTCCCGATTCAGAATCAACAATCAACAGTTGAGTTCCTTTATTATTATTTTGAAAAGAATAGCTCATATTCGTCATCCAAAAACGAGCATAAGCAACGGCATTTTTTTCGGTAGTAAAATCAGAACTGGTACCAGCAACAACTATATATTTTCCAAAAGGTAAAGCATCTATTTTTAAATTAGAATTATGAATTTGATAATCTTTTTTATCTTCCAACTGCACACTCCAAGATTTTAGAGGCGTTAACTTATTTAAGTCCTCTATTATTCCATACCTCTTGATTTTAAAATTCCAATTAACTTTCACTACTTTAAAATAAACATTAGAAACATTTTTATGACCAACAACCATTCTTATATCTTCGTTTTTACGGTGAGTATTTTCTATGTCAAAGCTCAAATTCTTCATCAATATTGAAGTTTTTAAAGCCTTACATTTATCAGCTCCGAATGAACCTGGATAAGTTGCAATAGTTTGATTACAAATAGCCAAGGCTTCTTTTTTTTCGTTTTGAAACAATCCTGTTTCTTTATTGTATTTATTTCCTTTTGCATTGTGATAATCAGCAATATAAAACCACGCCAAAGCCGACTCTCCTTCGTTTGGAAAACCCCGAACTATGGTATTCAAGCCCTTTAAATACAAGTCGTTTTTCAAAGGATTTGAAGCGTTATTTTTCACAAAATCCAATCGCTTTAAAGCATAGTGAATTGCACTGTTATAATTTTCACTTCTTAAATGAAAACGCTCTAAATCTTGATAAACCAATAGCGCTTGATAAAGCGTAGAATTAGTATCAGAAGCTGTAATTTTAACTTTTACAAAATCTTTTATCCCCGAAAAATAGCTAACTTCTTTTAATTGAAAAAAATCAGCAGGTTTTGTGATGTTAAATTGAGTATTATTAAAAAATTGAATTGCTCGACCTCCCAAAAAGTCGTATAAGGTAGGCTCTAATTCCTCTGTGTCTTTCGTGTAATTAATTATAGCTTTAAAGTCGTTTATATTTGTTTTTTGCAAGCTATCTTTACTCGATAAAGATAATAAATACTCTTTAGTGGTTTTCTCTGCTATTGTTTTTAAATCCCAAGTAGAAATATCATCATTCTTAAAATCAGATGCATGCGAACGTTGGTTAATTCTCCATCTATTCTGTTGGTAATAATTCCAATAAGATTCGGCAAGTATCGATGTAAAATTTGTTTTAAAGGAAAGTCGGCCGCAGATGCTGTTTGTTGAATTTCATCCAGTGCTATTTTATAATTATCTTCTTTTAAATAAGAATTATACTTCATTTTGTAAATCAAGCACTTAACGATTTGAGGCGTATTTTCATCCTTTTTAGCAAGAACTAAGATTTCTTGAACCGTAGAAAGTGCCGATTTATAAAGCCCTTTCTTTTCCTGAGAAGTTACAGTATTCCAAAGTTCATTATAATCTTCACTATAATTAAACGTTAAATTGGATATTTGAATCTCTTCTTCATTTTGTATTGTTTTTTTCTTATTTCCACAAGAAAATAAAATAAAAATTAACGTCAATACAATTAGAGACGACTTAACTATTACATTTTTCATACATTAATAAAATTACATTTTTTTCTTTAATAGCATTCTTTTTGTTGGGCGTTTAAAAACAGGCTTTCCATTTATAGTCTTTTAGATATAAACCAAGTTAGTCTAACGCTAAAAGGAGCTTCTAAAGTCGCTCTTTTAGCCTAAGTCTAACTAAATTCATACCAAAAAAAGCTATCATCTCAATCCTTAACGCAAAACAGAACTACAATTAGACTTTACTGTTACTCTATACAAAACCTAACAGCTATAAAATAGTCTATTTCTTTTAACATAAAATACACACAAAGGTATAATAAGTTCAAAAACAGAGTGGATTATTTAAGTTCTTTTAAAATGTAAGCGCATCCGATAAATGAATAATCTAATTTTATTCTTCTTTTCCTAACTTACAGAGACACTGTTAAAGAATAACTACACCTTTTTTTCTTGTTCTTTTGTCTGTATTTTTCATAAAAAAATAGAACCATAGCTAAGGCTATTCTTATATTTTACATTTCGCAAGTGTTGAATAGCAATGGTACATTAACAAAAAAAGCTTCTCAACCAAAAGGTCAAGAAGCTTTTCAAATAAACTTAACTTACTTTATTAAACAGAAGCAATTGCATCGTTTAACGTTTTACTAGGTCGCATAGCTTTACTTTCTAATTCTTCATTCATAAAATAGTAACCGTCAATATTTACAGGACTACCTTGTACTTCGTTCAATTCTGCTACAATTTTAGCTTCGTTGTCGTTTAGTATTTTAGCTAATGGGGCAAAAGCAGCTTTCAATTCTGTATCAGCATCTTGAGCAACTAAAGCTTCAGCCCAATATTTAGCCAAGTAAAAATGACTTCCTCTATTGTCTAATTCGTTTACTTTCCTAGATGGAGATTTACCATTTTGCAATACATTTACCGTAGCGGCATCTAATGTTTCGCTCAAAATAGAAGCTTTTTTATTGTTTTCTTTTTCTCCAACAAAATCCAACGAAACCGCCAAAGCTAAAAACTCGCCTAAAGAATCCCATCTCAAATGATTTTCTTGTTTAAATTGTTGAACATGCTTAGGAGCAGAACCTCCAGCTCCTGTTTCAAACATCCCCCCTCCTTTCATCAACGGAACAATTGAAAGCATTTTTGCACTCGTACCCAATTCCAAAATAGGGAACAAATCGGTTAAAAAATCTCTTAATACATTACCTGTAACCGAAATAGTTTCTAAACCGTCTTTCACTCTTTTTAAAGAAAATCGAGTAGCTTCATCTGGAGACATAATTTGAATATCTAAACCTTCCGTATCATAATTTGGTAAATAAAGGTTTACTTTCTTAATCATTTCAGCATCATGCGCTCTATTTTTATCTAGCCAAAATATAGTTGGAGCTTTAGTTGCTCTAGCTCTATTAACAGCCAATTTAATCCAATCTTGAATCGGAGCATCTTTTGCCTGACACATTCTCCAAATATCTCCCTCCTCTACATTGTGAGTCATCAACACCTTACCTTCTGCATCTATTACATTAACAACGCCATCGCTTGCAATTTCAAACGTTTTGTCATGCGAACCATACTCTTCGGCTTTTTGAGCCATCAAACCTACATTAGAAACCGTTCCCATTGTTCTTGGATCAAAAGCTCCATTTTCTTTACAGAAATTAATTGTTTCGGTGTAGATACAAGCATAGCTACTATCAGGGATTACCGCTTTAGTATCTTGTTGTTTTCCTTCCTTGTTCCACATTTGTCCTGAAGTTCTAATCATAGCGGGCATAGAAGCATCTATAATTACATCACTCGGTACGTGTAGGTTTGTAATTCCTTTATCAGAATTTACCATCGCTACATCAGCATTATTGTCGTAGCAAGATTTTATTGTTGCTTCTATTTCTGCTTTCTTATCAGCTGGTAACTCTTCTATTTTACCTAACAAATTAGCAAATCCGTTATTTACATCAACACCTAATTCTTTTAAAGTATCGCCATGTTTGTCAAATACATCTTTAAAGAAAACTTTTACCGCATGACCAAAAATAATAGGGTCAGAAACTTTCATCATGGTAGCTTTCATGTGTAACGAAAACAAAACGCCTTGTTTCTTCGCATCTGCTATTTCTTCAGTTAAAAAACTAACCAAAGCTTTTTTACTCATTACCGTTCCGTCTATAATTTCCCCAGCTAATAAATCTAAATTTTCTTTCAAAACTGTTTTAGAACCATCTTTAGCTGTCAACTCTATTTTTATCGAAGTAGGTTTTTCTAATGTTACTGATTTTTCATTATGAAAAAAATCTCCATTTTCCATTGTTGCAACATGAGTCTTAGAATCCTTGCTCCAAGCTCCCATCGAATGCGGGTGTTGTTTGGCATATTGTTTAACTGGTTTAGGAGCTCTACGATCAGAATTCCCCTCTCTCAACACTGGATTTACAGCACTACCTTTTAGCTTATTGTATCTTAATCTAATAGCTTTCTCTTCTTCTGTTTGTGGGGATTCAGGATAATTTGGCAAATTATATCCTTTGTCTTGCAATTCTTTTACCGCCGCTTTTAATTGAGGTACAGAAGCACTAATATTAGGAAGTTTTATAATATTGGTATCAGGCTCTTTTACTAATTTTCCTAATTCACCCAAAGCATCAGCTATTTGTTGTTCTGGTTTCAAAAACTCTGGAAAAGCAGCGATTATTCTTCCTGCTAATGAAATATCCTTTGTTTCTACTTCAATATTTGCATGCTTGGTAAAAGCTTTTACAATTGGTAAAAAGGATTGAGTTGCCAAAGCTGGTGCTTCATCAGTTTTGGTGTAAATGATTTTTGATGCCATTTTTTATATTTTAATTTATGATTTAATTATTTTTTCGTGCTAAAAAACACTTTTGCGAATGTACAACTTTATAGGCTTTTTTTCAAGTTGAATAGCAGATATATTCTTCGCTTCAGTATTTTCATTTCGCCAAAAACACTTATTCCTTTATATTGTACTAAAATAACAGGGGGCAGCTATTGAATCATTCGTTTTTCGTATTTCAAAACTAAAACAAGGTAAGATTATACTTTGGGCATATCCTTTTCAATCGTCCTGTTCTCACAGTACGATTGAAAAGGTCAGGCTATCCATTCTATCTTTTTTGTAAAAAAACAAAAAAGGATGCCATTTCTATCCTTTATGCAAAAAACAAATTTAGAACCTATTTTTTACTTAACTTTGTATTCAAAACACAATAAAATTGAACAACTATGAAAAAATTAATTTACATTTTTGCAGTAGCAACTTTGTTTGTAAGCTGTGGCGAAACAAAAGAAGAAATAAAAGCAGCAAAAGTTGAAGCTGAAAAACTAGAAGAAGAAATCAATGAATCTACCGATGATTTATTTGACAGCTTAGAAGAAGACACCCAAGAAGATGAAAAACAGAAAGCAGAAAGTTGATTTTTTTATAACCTTTTGTTTATTACCTACTAAAAAACACTTTCTTTTTCAACACAAAGGTCAAAAACAGGCTTATTTATGATTTTTAATTAAAAAAACAATGATTTTTGGTAGAAATAATTTGTTTTTAACAAATATTCTATATTTTTGCGACTTACTTAACCAATTAATAATTATTGATATGAAAAAGAATTTAAGAAACATTGGATTTATCTTAGCTTTAGGAGCTATGACAATGACTAGTTGTTCTGAAGCTACTGAAGCTGCAAACACTGCTAAAGACACAGCTGTTGATGCTGCTCACGGAGCTGCTGATAAAGCTGCAGAAGTTGCTGGAGACGCTGTTGAAGCAGTTGCTGGAGATCACAAATGTGAAGAAGGAAAATGTGGAGATGCTATGGAAAAAGCAACAGACGCTGCTGAAGAAGTTCATGAAGAAGCTAAAGCTGAACACGGAGCTCACTAAGATAAGAATCTTATATAAAGGAAAGCTACTCATTTATTTGAGTAGCTTTTTTTTTACCCTATTTTCATTTTTTTTAACTTTGCTACATGATACGGACGGAAATAAGCGAAACAGCAATTAATAAAGAAAGAATCATAACTTGGGAACTAACAAGAGCTAGTTTTTTAAAATCCTTGGCATTACTAGGTTTAGGGACTCAATTAATAAGCTCCTGTAATTCACCTAAGAAAAACACTGCTTTCGACAAAATCATTACACCACTAATGACTAATCTTGAAGCTAAAACAATTAAAGCTGTTCAATCTATATTATTTCCAAACGATAGAAATGGTCCTAGTGCAGAAGATTTAAACGCTTTTGAATATTTACTATGGCATTTACAAGACAAACGCCTCGACGGTTATGACCGAAAATCATACCCTAAAGGAGCTACAAAAGTAAACAATAAAGCCCTAGAGCTATTCAATTCTAATTTTTTTGAACTACCTATCAACCAACAAGAAGAAATAGTAGCTTTAATGACTAAAGATAAAAAAACAAAAATGTGGTTCAGTCGTTTAGTCACTTTTTTATTTGAAGCACTATTAGCCGATCCTATCTACGGAGGAAATCCAAATCACATAGGTTGGAATTGGCTCAATCACAATCCGGGACAACCTAGACCAACAAAAGATATTTCCTACCCTTTTATTTTTAATACAATAGCTAACAATTCTCATTGATTACCACCCTCCAAACGAACAATTTATATTGTGCATATTTTGAGCAGCCTTACCTCCCATTAATTTTGCTAATTTAAAATTTCGACAAGCTTCTTCTGTATTACCTAATTCCTGTTGACACACTCCTCTATTGTAATAAGCTTTGTAATGACTATAATCAATAGCGATGGTTTTATTAAAATATTCTATTGCTTCTTTAAACTTACCTTTACTTGCTAAAATTGTTCCTTTAATAAAGTTAGCCTCTTCATTTGACAATTTATTTACTTTAAGAGACCTATCAATATCTTTCAATGCTTTTCTAAATTCTTTTTTATTGGCATAATACTTTGCTCTTTCGTTTAGGGCATAAATATTCTTACTATCGTTAATCAGTATTGCATTTAAATCGTTAAATCCTTCTGTTTCCATTCCCAAATCTAAATAAGCTTTTGCTCTATTCAATAATGCTTCTAAATCCGATGGAACATCTCTCAATCGGTTTGTGTTTTGTTTAATTGCTAGTTTATTTATTTTTATTTTGTTTTCAATCCTCCAATTGTTATCAACAAGCTCCATTTCTTCAACCAAATGCCTTGCACCCGCATACTTATCCATTACCCAAAGAACGTATTTAATATCAACCATTATGTTTCTACAAATATCTCCATTAAACTTCAAATCACTCATGGTACTTTCCCAACTTCTATCGAAATTTATACCTACTAAATGACCTTCTCCATTGATTACAGGACTCCCCGAATTTCCTCCTGTTGTATGATTTGACCCCAATAAGCAAACCCTTAAATTACCATTTGTAGCATACCTTCCAAAATCTTTTGTCGCCCACAATTCTCTCATTTTAGGAGGAATAACAAAATCTTTTTCTCCTGTATTGTTTTTTTCTATAATACCATCTAAAGTTGTAAACCATGTATATTCCATTCCGTCTCTTGGAGCAGAACCTTCTATTTTCCCGTAAGTTAAACGTAAAGTACTATTAGCATCTGCCCAAAACTTTTTTTCAGGGAAATATTCCATTTGAGCTTTAACGAATAAACGCATTAACTCGTTTTGAAGTCTAGCTTCTCTTCGGTAAGCAGGCTTATTTTTTTCCCTTTGCTTTACCAATGCATTCGCTAAAATATAGACTGGGTCTTTTGCTATTTTTTTTCTTAATTTTTTCTTTTTATTTTTCAATAACTTATTGACCTTCGCTTCTGATGTGAAATTTGATTTTTCATACAAATATTCAGCATAAGCTTTAACGTCTAAATCTCCATTCTTACTTTTAAATTTACTGGCTACTTTTTTCATGCTTTCAGGCAACGATTCTTTTCCCGAATACTGAATATAAAGTGGAAGTAGTTTTTTAAAAATGTTTTTATCAACCTCTAATTCATAATTTTTAAAATAGCCTGAAACTCCTTTTTTCTTAGCTTCTAACTCCTTTTCAAATATTTTCTGAAGCTCCTCTTTCTTCGTTTTCGCTTCTTTTTTATCCATTTCTTCGTCAAATAGCTTGTGAAACCCGTCAGAAAAACGAATAATTTCGGGACCATAGTAATAAAGTTCAACAAACAATGAATTTGCTTTTTTGAATTTTAGCATTTTCTCATCTTGTTGGATTAATTGATGTAAAACATTTTTATATTTTCCATCTTTTGGAACTCTGTCTAAATATTCAGCTTCTAACTCTTTTTTCTGTGAACAACATCTTTTTTCTTAAGCCCTAAATTTTGTCCTATCCATTTTTTATAAGCGTTACTAATTCTAGACTGTTTTGAGGCGTATTTTATTCTTATTGCATCAGAATTTTCCATCGCAGCATCGATTACCGAAAGACTTTGCTTCCTCATTTCTATTCGTGCAGGATTTATTACGTTGATGTAATCTTCTACTGCTCTTGACGACAAATATTGTTGTGTTGTTCCAGGAAAACCAAACACCATAGTAAACTCATCTTTTTCTACTCCCTCTAACGAAACTGGCAACCATTTCTCTGGTTGATAAGGTACATTCTCTACTGATGGCTTTGCTGGTTTGTTGTTTTTGTCAGCGTAAATTCTAAACACCGAAAAATCTCCTGTATGACGAGGCCAAACCCAATTATCGGTATCGCCTCCAAACTTTCCAATAGCACTTGGAGGAGCTCCAACTAAACGAACATCTTCATAGGTTTTGGTTACGATCATGTAAAATTCATTTCCGTAAAAAAATGGTTTTATAACCGCTTCATACTTCGTTCCTTTTACAGCTTTTTTTAATAAATCTTGACTATTTCTTTGGCGAATAATGTTTTGTTCGGTTACATCCATTCCATTGACGATACCTAAATTCAATTTTTCGGTTATATCTTCTATTCTTACAATAAAAGTAGCTGTTAAACCTTCGTTAACTAATTCTTCGCTTTTTGTCATTGCCCAAAAACCATCTTTTAGATAGTCGTGTTCTAAAGAACTATGTTGTTGAATGTTGTAAAATCCACAATGATGATTGGTCAAAATAAGTCCTTGATTTGAGACAACTTCAGCAGTACAGCCACCTCCAAAATGGACAATGGCATCTTTTAAACTCGAATGATTGATAGAATAAATATCTTCGGCAGAAAGTTTTAGTCCTTTAGCCTGCATATCATCTTCTAAGGCTCTTAATAGTGAAGGTATCCACATTCCCTCATGAGCAAATAACGTTACACTAATTAAGATTGAACTTATAAAAAGTAATATAGTTTTCATAAAAATTTTATTTATTTAATGACTGTGACCACAATTACAATTGTATTCTTCAGCCACATGCCCTTGTAATGTTCCTGCGATTAATTGACCTATCGTACTTTCCAAATCTTTGTCGTCTATAATAAAAGCTACTGTTCTTTTCTCTTTTAATTTAGCTGTGATTTGTGCCGATATTTGATTGGTTAAAAGCATATCGGTTTCAAATATTGGATGTACATAAGGCTCTACTAAACTATCGTAAAAAGTACGGTGTAAAGTTTGATTTCCTTTTAATTCTAAAAGCTCTTTATCAACCACTTTTTCATTTTCTATCGTATAAATCCAAAAAGACAAACATTCGTCGGCATTGCCAGATACCGTTTGTTGATTACTACTTGAGATAGCTACTTTCATTTATATTTTAATTAAATAAATGGTTACGATTTATTTATAAACCCCCATTGCACAAAACTTATTTATTCTTTCTTCAGTCAATTCTTCGACTGAAATTTTAGATAGCGCTGTTAAATTTCTTTTAATTTCGGTTTTAACTTTCTTAATCATTTTTTCTGGTTCAGAATGCGCACCTCCTAGCGGTTCTTTTATAATTCCATCTATCAACTTGTTTTTCAACATATTTTTAGCGGTTAATTTAAGTGCGTCCGCTGCTAATTGTTTATGATCCCAATCTTTCCATAATATAGAAGAACATGACTCTGGAGATATTACAGAATACCAAGAATTTTCTAACATCAACACTTTATCACCTATTCCTATTCCTAAAGCTCCTCCCGAAGCTCCTTCACCTATAATAATGCAAATAATAGGAACTTTTAATCGCATCATTTCAAATAAATTACGAGCAATGGCTTCTCCTTGTCCTCTTTCCTCTGCTTCTAGTCCAGGAAATGCACCAGGAGTATCAATTAATGCGACAATAGGTTTATTGAATTTTTCTGCTAATTTCATTAATCGCAATGCTTTTCGATAACCTTCGGGATTTGCCATTCCAAAATTACGATATTTTCGTTCTTTCGTATTCCTTCCCTTTTGTTGACCAATAAACATAACCGTTTGTCCATCAATAGCCCCAAAGCCTCCAACCATTGCTTTATCGTCTTTTACACTTCTATCTCCATGAAGTTCTATAAACTCTCCTTTAGTTATTTGATTGATATAATCTAACGTATAAGGACGTTGCTGATGGCGACTCACTTGAACTTGTTGCCAAGGAGTTAAATTTGAGTAAATTTCTTTCGTTTCTGTTTCCAACTTCTTAGACAACTCTTCTAAAGTAGCAGAAACATCAACTTTTCCTTTTTCTCCAACATCAACCGTTTTGTCTATTTGGTCTTGCAGTTCTTCTAGTGTTTTCTCAAAATCTAAATATATTTTTTTCATTTAATAGCGTTTTAGTACGAAAAAAGAGCGATTTAAATATCAAAGAGAATTACTCTTACTAAATCACATCAGTTCGAATTAACAAAAGTACAAATTCTATTCTTTGTGAAGCTAATCAAACTTCTATTTTTTAATAAAAAACGATTTATAATCAAGTATCGTTAGAAATTAAAATTACCTTTGCTTAATCACAAAACAGATGGTATGATACCAATTAAATAATGAAATGCAATTTATAAATAGTTTTATGATCACTTATACCTCTTTAAATAAAACAACAATAGCTAAGGCTGTTCTAATTTTACAACAATTTTACAACAATTCTATTTATACGCATTCCTCAAATTGAAAAAAACAACAAAAAGTAACAATGATAAAAAAACTAGATAAAGGGTACAGTTTTCAATACTTTAATAGAATAGGAGGTTATTTGACACAATTATTTGCCCTCTATTTATTCATCTCCGATATCTACGATTCTTTCAATGGGTATTATTGGAATTGGTTTAGATTTTTTATCGCTATTGCATTAATGCTTGTTGGCGTTACTTTTTCTTACGCAAGAGAATACTTATTGATAAACTATGATAATGGCAATATAAAAAACATCTTAAATATTTTAGGTAAAGAATTTACAACAGAAAACAACCTCACAAAATACAAGCACACAAGTATAATCTCTAGAAGGTTTAATTACGATGGTTTAGACGACGACAATTCTTCAAGTTTTTATGCTGACAAAAAAGAATACACTCTAAAATACGACGTCGTATTATTAACTCCTAAACACTTAGGTCGGTTTTTAATTAGCCAATTCGATGAGTTTGATGAAGCTAAAGAATTAGCTGAACAAGTTTCTAAATACACTGGAAAACCTTTAGTTAAATACAATCCAAAAAGAATTAGTAAAAAACGGTGATTTTCACAATATAGAAAGCCGACTAACTTCCCCCTCGTTATTCCCTACTTTAAATAAAGAAGAGTAAACAAATCCAAAAATACGATATAATTAACTGTTACTTTTTCAAAACAACAACTCCCTTTTTCTCTATTTTATTACCTGCGTCATCAACGGTCTGTAAAATATAAAAATATTCACCTCCCGATGCTTCTACCCCTGCTAAAGTTCTTCCATCCCAACCTCCTGAAATAGTTTGCCATCGATATACTAACTGCCCCCATCTGTTGTAAATAGAACAATCGAAAGACTTCATTCTTTCTGCCTTAAAGGTAAAAATATCATTTTCTCCATCACCATTAGGCGTAAATATATTAGGAAACCTAATATCTCGACCATCTATATTTACTAAAACAGAATCCATCGCTACACAACCACTTTCGTCGGTTAAAACAAGATATACCGTATAAATTCCTCGTAAATTATAAGTATGCGTAAAGGACGAATCGGTATTTGAATTATTATCACCTAAATCCCAAACTACGGTTCCATTATCTCCTACCCAAGAATAAGCGACATCGAAAGGTACAACGCCATTTATATCATCAACCGAGATAGAGGAAGACAAAATATCTACAATAGCCGTCAAATCCTCTGCTACCAAAACATCATCGGTAGATGAGCATCCATTATAATTATTAGTAACCGTCAATTGGTAAGTTCCTCCAGCATCTACACTAGGACTAAGAGAAAACGAATCTAAAACAATATTTCCATCAGCAGTTGTCCATCCGTAAGAATAGTCTCCAACAGAAGAACCTGCTCCTAGCAAATCAATAACTGGAATACTGCACGACACAAGGGTGTCAATTCCTGCGTAACTAATTGGACTAACAGTATCGATTGTAACCAAAACAGAGTCTATATTGGAACATGTATTTACAGTATTAAGTACTGTTATATAATAAACACCGACTTCGTCTATTAACGGAGTTGTAGTTGTTCCGTCCTGTACTATATTCCCTCCTGTTGTAGTCCAATTATAACTGATAGCATTAGCACTAGAAGAAAGCGTTCCGTTAAGATTTATACTCATGTGACTACAAGTTAACAAAGTATCTAAACCAGCACTCGCAATAGGAGCTACAGTATCCACTATTAAAGTTGCCACATCTGTCACAGAACAACCGTTAGGAGCCGTTATCGTAACAGTATAATCTCCTACATCATCACCTAAAATACGATTAATTGTTGCATTTGTAGTTATTTGCCCCGAAGGATGAACCCACGAATATGTACTTCCTCCAGTAGCAACGAACATTCCTGTATTTACCGAACAATTAAAAACTACATCAGCTCCTGCACTTGCATTAGGAGGAGTCTGATTAATGGATAAAACAGCAGTATCTTCCAACGAGCAACCATTAGCTCCTGTTACGTTGACAATATACTCTCCAGGTGTATTAGTATCGTCAAAACCAACCATAGCCCCAGAAGATGTTCCATCGGGATAAGTCCAATCATAAGTAACTCCCCCTGAAGCCGTAAAGCTTCCTATTGTAGTTATACAATCCAATTCCACATCTGCTCCTGCATTTGCATTAGGAAGGGTTTTATCTACAGTGACGGTCGTTACTGCCGTAGCTGTTAATCCACAAGCATCTATTACTGTTAGAGAATAATTTGAGGTACTTGAAGGGTGAACATTTATACTTGATGATGTTTGCCCACTACTCCAACTATAATTATAGTTGGGTATTCCTCCACTAACGCTTGTCACAATATTGACAGGCACATCATTATTACAATCTATTGTCGGTGTATTGGAAATCTGAATATTTAAAGGAGGTATAGAAAAACTCTGCGCATCTAAAAAAACAGCAGATTCAAACAAGGCATCCCCTATGTCACTTATAGCTATTTTAATATGATAAGTTTGACCACACTGAACTACCGAACTTGCTGTCAAGACGGTTGTAAATCCATCATACTGTACCGAATTTGAACTATTTGCTTGATAATACGTAGCATTAGTATTTGCGTTCACTGTATTAATACTAACCGGAATACTTGAACTCGGCAACAAAGCTATATTTTGAGTCCCACTTATACCCGGCCCATTCAGAAAAAAAGCAAAAACATCATTAAACTGCCCTCCTACATATTCAGGATATTCTTCCGAAGCAAATACATACCTAAAAGAAATAAAATTTGCAGCAGGTACAAAATCAAACTCTAAAACACAAGCATCAAAAGAGGCTCCTCCAGCCAATGCAGCTAACGCAGCATCACCTGCGGCTCCATTATTCAAGGTTGCTCCGACTAAATTATTGGGACCTGGAGCCAAAGCTCTACTTCCTGTAGTTAAAATAAGCCCTGAAGATAGACCTATATTACTTGCACTTCCATTAAACTGACCTATTGCATTAGGATTACCGACATAAGATACGTTTGACACACTAACCCCTGTTCCCAACAATATATTTTGCACCATATTTAAAGGAGTTCCTCCTGAAGCAACTGTCAATTGAGATATAAAAGACTAAGGAAAAAACAATAAAATAAAAAATAAATACCTCATAATTTGTTTCATTTAAACATGTAAAACAACCAAATTACCTTTTTTATCTCGACTTACCAAACCACAATGTAATAATCTTGATTAACACTTCTCTAAAGCTGATGAATCAACAGGATTTACAGATTAAAAATACAAACGCTAAAACTATTATCTTGTTCTAAAAAATTGATGTTTTCAACCCAAGCGGTTTTACTCAAAAAAAAAATATACTTTACCTAATACATCTATTCCTTTTCTACCTCTTTTTACTTCGTTAATTCTAATTTTACTATTTTAGAAATAAGGCTACCGTCTGCTTTTCCTTTAAGCTTTGCTATGGTTACTCCCATAACTTTTCCCATGTCGGATGGTCCTTTTGCTCCTAAGTTTTCAATAATAGCTTTTACT